>CAZWQC010000178.1:902-6073 GCA_964635785.1 uncultured Ectothiorhodospiraceae bacterium | reverse complement strand
GCCAAGTAGCCGGATTAACAACCAACCACAGTTTCCAATCGTCTTGCGGATTGCTTGGGGTAGGAACCATTTCAGCCATTTTATTATACCTCGGTAAAAGTCAGTGGGTATGCAGTCAGCGATGGATCGATTAGAACCAGGGCTTCCACATGTAAACCAGTACGTGAACGACAGCAGCCAAACCAACGAATACAACGTAGGTTTTCTTGAATTGCTCGTGGAATTCACGGGCTTGCATTTCACTCAGGCCGGAAGGGCTAACATCTGCCATTTTTTTTCCTCAAAGAATAGTGGTAAACAGCGTTATGACGACAAAACGCTACCGGAAAACGAAAAACTTAGTCTGCAGCTTCTACAGCTACAGGACCATCGAAGCCAAAATCATCCCAAACATAGGAGTGGACGATCAAAGCGATGGCAGCAATTGCGAACAGGATCGGCATCAGCCAAGTCGCTGGGCTAACGGCCAGCCACAATTTCCAATCGTCTTGCGGATTGCTCGGGGTAGGAACCATTTCAGCCATTTTATTATACCTCGGTAAAAGTCAGTGGGTATGCAGTCAGCGATGGATCGATTAGAACCAGGGCTTCCACATGTAAACCAGTACGTGAACGACAGCAGCCAAACCAACGAATACAACGTAGGTTTTCTTGAATTGCTCGTGGAATTCACGGGCTTGCATTTCGCTCAAACCAGAAGGACTAACGTCTGCCATTGTCTTTTCCTCAAAAAAAAGTAGTTAAAGGCGTTATGACCAAAACAACGCCACGATTAAGCGAAGCGCTTACTCAGCTGCTTCTTGAACGACTGGACCGGTCCAACCAAAGCCTTCGATGGAGAAGACGTAGTTGTGGACAGCCAAGCCCAGGATCAACAAAGAGAAGAGGATTGGCATCAGCCAAGTAGCCGGATTAACAACCAACCACAGTTTCCAATCGTCTTGCGGATTGCTCGGAGTAGGAACCATATCTGCCATTGTCTTATACCTTTGTCAGAATCAATGAATGTCTTGTGACCGGTTGGTCGCTTAGAACCAGGGCTTCCACATGTAAACCAACACGTGAACGACAGCAGCTAAGCCAACGAACACGACATAGGTTTTCTTGAATTGCTCGTGGAATTCACGGGCTTGCATTTCGCTCAAACCAGAAGGACTTACTTCTGCCATTTTGATCACCTCATTCGAAAAGTGTCGTTAGTACGAACAAAACAACGCATCACACCCGCTTCTACCGAATTGACGCGGCGAAGCACCTTTTTCGGCTACCTTCCAGGCGGCCTTTCCATCTGCATTGAAGTCGGCTCGAACGTTATCGGTCTACCGACCACTATGAGAAGATGGCAAAACGAATCCGGTACTGCTGCCTGCCACAATCCTTATCGTGACTGCCCTTGTCGGGCGTATTTCCCACTACTGGGCACGTTGCTAACGCACGGTGTGCGTCAACCAAGCAGTACACTTTCTTTCGTAGCGATGCCAATACGCGATCTCGATCATCCCTCGTCGCGCTACCTTTTCAAGGGTCTTGGCTGCGCTGAACACCGTAATCTGTATGCTCGAGTGTTAGTTTAGCCTGACAGATGAGGATGTCAAGCAAAACTTACAAACTTTTTTTTCGAGTTGACCTTGCAGTATCTCAATGGGTTGCGGTGGTTTAGCAGCACTAGCTAGGCTGCACACACGGTGAGGCAATGAATTAACGACCTCGGCGCCGCGCGTTTCCTTAGATTCGTTCCACATGCTTACCACGCGGCTGCCGGAGGGAGGATGATCATTTGTTAAGTCTGATTGACGTGGATTTCGTCGGTTGCGATCGATGAGTTCTGCCTGGAGTTCAACAGGTTTGCTGTCAGCAGCCCATTTCGATGCAGCTTATGGAGACCCACTCGATGAGGCGGCACTAACCACCCTTTATCCAACGGACCAACGCAATCAAGGCGCCGACGGTCAGGATGGCCAGCACCCCAACTTTGGTCATGTTGATGGCGGTTGAGATAAACGGTGAGAGACCGATCCAATCCCTCGTGTAGTGAGTCGGAGTCGCCTGGCTCGACGGCTTTGCGGACTCGATACGCGGTTCGGCTGTGGTGACTTGATAGGGGGAGAGTCCAGTTACCTTGAAGAACTGAATGTCGGAATCGGGTCCGGCTTGCTCGATTACGATGAACTCACTATCAACTGGAAGGCGTCGTTTCGCCGCGAATTCGACGGCGAACGCACCAATATTGTCGCCTTCGCCATGGTGCTCCCAGGTGTTTGACTTGGTCGGCCAAGTTCTTCTTGCCGCGTACTTCACGGAATACTACTCCTCGTCATAGCGATTGATTATTCCAAAAGATCGTGCAGAAAACGCTACTACGTTCTTTCCCCCAAAGCAGGAAACGACGCAAGAACTGATGCAGCGATTGGAATAAGCGTGTTAATCAACGTGGTTCGATCTCGCTGGCCGATACCGTAACCTTTCCAGGCTCGGTGCTATCCTCATTGGCTGCTGCGGTTGGTGGGGAGTAGGTGTATGTTCGTGACCCAAACGAATCCTCGTTGAGGTCTTCTTCTTGGGTTGCGAAATACGGTGGACGATAGCGAACCTTCATGCTGACCAGCGTTCCGTAGCCGACGAGGCAAAACAAGACGCCTAGCAGGTCGAGCCAAGACAAAACGGTGGATAACTCGGTTGTCAGGAAGGAGAACACCAGTGTCACGCTCACCACAAGTAGAGAGAAATTGACTAGCGGTGCCAACATGTCGCCGTAGTTCATCGGGCGCTCGCGGCAAATCGTACGCCCACCCTCGGCTTCTTCTTTTTCAGCCTCTGCCCATCGCGCACGAATATGCTTACGGTGGCGGTTGCTCAGGAAAAACATCCCCAAGCCGATTGCAGTAAACAACAAACCAATGCCAAACTGCATGACGCGTCTCCATCACTAGCCATTCGTCATTATGCCGACCAAGCACCGACGGATAAAGCTGCTCGATGCGTGGAAACGGGAGCATTGCCAAACCAGGCGATGCGTAACTGGGATCTTCATGATCGAAAGCGGCGCCCGTCAGCAACGCAGCTGCTATCCCCACGCTGAACGACACGCCATTCTAACTTGATAATTCCTGCTGTCAAGCAAACTTGACACGTTTTGCGAGACGACCCAATCGGGCTTGGGTAAGTATCAATCGTTTCATCAGTCCCGGCGTCCCGTGCGCGCAGGAAAGGGACGCAGCAGGCTGGTTCTGCGAGAACGTCTAGCAACAACAGGTACCACAGATACATCCGCAACGGTCCGGTCAGAGCCCCCGATGGAATCGCATTCTCTGGCAGCCTTAGTTTCGGCGAGGTATCGTTGTCAGGGCGAGTGCAGGGCAGTGCCATTCGCCGCGGTTGTGTCGCCTACAATCCCCCGATCGTTGCCGCCGATCCGCTCAAGAGGATACAGAAAACGGGCGGAGGAGATCACCCGTTGCAAAACAGGAAGGGCCTTAAATGAAGTGTTAGTGACTTTCAATGGAATCGAAAGTGCGTCCTTCCGGTGGTGGTTCCGACTTGTTAACCGGATGCAACGGGTTTACGTGCGATCATTACACGCGTTAGCATCGGGATTTTCGTGGCCAATAGTTTGCTTCGCTCAAACCCTGCGGCTGCCAGTAGTGCCTTGATCTCTTTCGGTGAACGCGGTCTTCCGCTGCGCATCGCAAGTAAGTAGAAGCCAAAATAGGCATCACCCATGGGTTCTGCGCCAGGGGTATCGGACATGACCTCGGCAACCAGGAGGGTGCCATCGGGGGGTAGGGCACGGTAGGCGGCGGCGAGGATTTTCGCGACGCCGCTATCATTATGGTCATGGACGACCCGGACCAACGAGATAATGTCCGCTCCGGTTGGCAACTCATTGGAATAGATGTCGCCCCCAAAGGACTGTGCGCGATCGGCAATGCCCTCGCGTTCGAAGCGTTGTCGTGCTTGCTCCGCTACCGCAGGCAAGTCGAAAAGCATGAGCTTCAATCCTGGGACGTGTTTGGCTACGCCTGCGATGAAACGCCCGTCGCCGCCAGCGACATCTAGCAGACACCGATGCTTGCGCAGTGGATAGGCGGAGAGGATTTCGGCGGTAATCATGGGCTGTGAAGCGGACATCAACGCGGTATAGGGTGTGACGGCCTCCGAGCTGACGTCGGCAGGTGCGGTTGTCGTCGCATACGCCCAATACTGGGCCATTCTAGTCTCGGCCTGTCCTTTGAGTAAGGCCACCGGATCGGCCAAGTCAGCGTATAGCATTGGGTGGTGCTCGATCATCTCGCGCACACCCTGATTGCCGATCATGGCAACGCCAAGACGCCCCAAGCCATAGCGGTGACCGCTGCGGCGCCGGAACAATTGTACGGCCCGACCTGCTCGCAACAGCCGCTCGGCGGCATCCTCGGTCAGGCCAATGTCTGGCGCCAATGCCGCCGCGGTCATCGGTTGTCGAAACAAACGTTCAAATAGGTCGAAGCGCACGCAGGCCAGTAAAATTTGCGAATAAACGAAGCCAGCACATAAATCGTAAAGCTGCCGGGCGCGCCGCCGACCGATGCGGCGTACAAGCGGAATTGACGCAGCCAAGTCACGAAACTTGGGGTTGGCCTGGAGGCGGTCGATTTGAGTTTGAATGACATCGTACGACAGCACGGATGTATCTTCCTTACGTTTAAGGGTTGTTGATGATAATGCCGGATGGTTCCCATCGTCCGGCTCGCGAAGCCATGCCGTGAGGCGAGCGCATGCGTATGCCGAAGCCGGGACGAGCCGATCGGATTCTCTCGTTGCCATGTTGCCATGGGGATACGCGGGTACCGCATCGACTTTGAAACAAGAATCGGCAGGCCAATCAAGCCGCTTCCTTAGCCAACTCCTTTGGCAAAAACCGCGATGCTTGCTCGGTTAAATAGGCTTGCAAGGCGTCTGCACCGCGGCAAGGCGGAATCGCTTCAATAACTGTTTCAAGCAACCCATCGAGACGTTGCTTGGCGCCCGTCAACCCAAGTTCCCGTGCGGCACTCGGTCGGTTCAATGCCTCATCTTGGCCGATCGGTTTGCCCAACTCGGACTCGTTGGCCAAGACATCGCGGATATCGTCGGCGACTTGGTAGGCCTCTCCCAGCCGTTCGCCTAACAAGCGCCAGGGTTCACCGGGGACA
>CAZWQC010000178.1:0-892 GCA_964635785.1 uncultured Ectothiorhodospiraceae bacterium | reverse complement strand
CCGCCTCGGTTGCGGCCGCAAACAAGGCGCCGGTTTTTCCACGCTGGTATTCGGTGAGCGCCACATCGGTTTCGCACTCCCAAGCTTGGCCGGGAATGATGCCTTTGGGCAATCCAACGCCGCGTCCAAGGGCGTGTACGAGCGGCCGCAAGCGCTCTGGATGGTGTTTGCTGTGCCAGGCCAAGGATTGGAACGCGAGAACCATCAACGCGTCCCCGGTCAAAATCGCGATGCGTTCGTCGTAGGCTTTGTGCACGGTCGGTTTGCCGCGGCGAAACTCGGCGTCATCGAAACAAGGCAGGTCGTCGTGGACCAACGAGGCGCAGTGCATCAGTTCAATGGCGACTGCGGCGGCATCCGATAATGCCATATCATCCTCACCACAGGCCTGCGATACCGCAAGACTTAGCAACGGTCGTAAGCGCGCGCCGCCGGGGAATACCGCATAGCGCACTGCTTCCGCCAACTGCGGTGGGCTGTCGGCAACTTGCGCCTGGTCGAGCGCCTGCACCAAGGCTTGCTCGATGCGACTCTTTGCGTCCATTGGGAATGGCCTCCAAGATGGAAATGCGGGCGAAACACTGTCAACGGATGTTGTCAGCGATTTGTGTCATGTAGAATAGACACATTGTCACAGAGAAGTCAAAGGGATCTCGCCTGCGGTAATAGCGCGTGCAAGATAAAGATAAGCTGAAGGTTAAAACTCCCAAGCAACCGCATGCCGATATCATTCTCGTTGGCGGTGGGTTGCAAAACGCGCTGATCGCGCTGGCACAGGCGCAATACCTGCCCCATGTTCGCGCCATGTTGTTTTGATGGATACGTGTTGTCGGCAGCAAGACGGCTTTCGCTTTTGGTATGTCTTGCGGTTCGCACCCGATCGGGTCTTGTG
>CAZWQC010000177.1:0-6080 GCA_964635785.1 uncultured Ectothiorhodospiraceae bacterium | reverse complement strand
GGCGAGGTCATTGGCCTTGGCGGCATTTTCTGCGTTCTGCCGCACTGCGCCGGTCAGCTCTTCCATGCTGGCTGCGGTTTGTTCAAGCGAGGCCGCCTGCTCCTCGGCGCGTCTTGACATGTCGGCATTGCCTTGAGAAATCTCGGCGGATGCGGCCCTGACAAACGCCGATGACTCGACGATTTCCCCAACCATTTGACTGAGCTTATCGAGACTGTCATTTAGCGCGGCTTTGAGTACGCCGAACTGGCCCGGATGTTCGGCTGCAACACGCCGGGTCAGGTCGCCCTCGGCGAGCGCGACGGTGATATCGGTCGTATCGCCGATGCCTCGCCTGACGACGTCGACGGAGCGGTTGATATTCTCCTTGAGTTGATTTAGGTCGCCTTGTAGTGGCACCACGACACGCTGGGTAAAATCGCCCTGCGCGACCGTTGCCATGACGGCATTGATGGCCGCCATGGCCGTATTGAGCGATGCCATTGCGTCACGTGCACTGTCGGCATTGCGTTTATACTCGCCGGCGAGGTCGACCTCGATGCGCTCGGCAAAATGGCCAGCCGCTAGCGCCGCCATCATCTGGTTGAGCGTGCGCATGGTGGTTTCGATACTATCGACGGTCCGGTTGATACCGCGCTTGAGATCGGCAAAATCGCCGACGACCTCGATTTCGATGCGTTCGCTGAAATCGCCATCGCTGACCTTGGCCAGGGTGTGATTGGCGGTCGTGATGATCCGTTGAATGGTTGTCACCAAGCGATTGAACGCCTGGCTAACATCGGCAATTTCGTCACGACTCGTGACCTCGACGCGACCAGAGAAGTCAGCGGTGTGTTCGATATCAGCCATGACCCTGGCTAACCGCTTGATCGGTCGTGTGATCAGGGCTGTCGCAACAGCCCCGATTACCGCTGCCAACACCAAACCCAGCAATGACGCGACGACCAAAATCGCTTTCATGTTGGAACCGACCCGCTTGGCTTGTTCTGCCGTCGTTTGTGCCCGCTCGCGATTGATTTTCACGATTTTCTCGAGCAGGCTCCTGGCGAGTTCCTGTCTTGCGCGAACATCACCCAACATCAACTGATCGATTTGCTGGCTCAATTGGAAACTCTCGTCAGCGACGGCCTGGATTTGCGCAAAGCCGGCGAAGACGGCCTGCATCGCCGGGATCATATCCGATCGATAGATCGCCTGGGCTTGGTCACAACGGCCTTGCGCGCACAAGGACTTAATCTTGCCGACCGCGACGTGGAAGCGGTGGTGGGGCTCTTGCAAAGACGCCAAGGTAGCCTGCAATGCCTTGCTCTTGGTGTCGAACGTCGGTAGCCATTGGCCAAGATGGCATGCGGTATCGTCCTCGCCTCCCGCGAATGCGGTTTCATCGACGTAAAGCAAATGCAATACTTGCTGCACCAAGATATAGTGGTCTTTGGTGAACTCTTGAATTTGTCCGCTCAGTTTGGCGGGATCGCTGATCCCGTTGTTGTCGTACTGCCGATGCAAATCGTTCAGCTTTTGCAGACTGGCTTGCCAGGCCTGCAAAGCGGGTTGGAATTCTTGCCAGTCCTTTGCCTCGGTGGGGGTCTGCTCCAACGGGGCGTAGATCGCAATGGCGGCTTGGTATGCCGCGCGCGCCTGCTCGATTTCCTGATACTGTTGGGCGCGTTCGGCGGCGGTCAAGCTCGGTACGCTGAGTGTCCGGATGGCCGCATTGATCCGATTCGAACTGCTCTCGATGATCAACATGCTGTTCACTGCCGGTAGGCGCACGTCAGCGATTTCCTGTAAGCCAGCCGCGGTGCGCTCGAGTCCGAAATGACCGGCGAATCCGACCAGTACCGTGACAATGGCAACGCCGATAAACGCGCCGATCAGTTTTTTACCTAATGTCCACTGCATCATCCTAGCCTCTGTAAAAGCAATGAATGTGAATCATGCAAAGCGCTCGGTCACGACGTGCCCTGACCCTTGTGCTGCAGGGTAGCCGGTGCCATCGAGATTGTTCGGTGACCCCATTTGTCATGTCGCCAGGCACCCGATTGCCTAGCGATCGGGTTGGAGCGAGGATTCGACTCCTTTTGCTGCCTGGCGCAGTGGCCACCACCTGCCGGGGTGGGGCCGATCCTGCGTTCAGCGTAAGCGGCACCAGACCGCCGCTTCGCCCGGACACCGATTGATCGAGTGGGCACAGTTGATGTTGATGGCGGTATAGTCAATGGCGATAGGACTGCCATCGCGATGGCGTAGCGAGTCTGCGGCGACCACTTGGCGCCCGCCGTGACGTGCAACAGTCACAATCGAACAGTCGCCGTCGGCGCCGTTTGCCGAACACGACGGTAAGATAACCGAAAGGGTCGCGTTTTGTAAGTCTTTGCGCTGATAATCGAGAAGCCGCAAAGCGCAGGTGTTGATAAATATCAATTGCGCGTTGCCATCGACACCCAATAATGGCTGGTCGATCGCGTCGATAAGATGCCGTTGCCGGTCTGCGCAAACAGACAAGGCGCGCTCTGACCGGCGCAGTTGCAGGTGGGTCGCCACCCGCGCGAGCACTTCCTCGGCCAGAAATGGTTTGGTGATGTAATCGACGCCACCGATGGCATAGGCCTTGGCCTTGTCACCGGGTTCTTGGAGGGCACTGATGAAGATAATCGGAATCGTTGCGGCAATCGCATGGGTCTTGAGTTGGGCGCAAAGCTCTAAGCCGTTGTAGCCCGGCATCTTGATGTCGAGCAGAATGAGTGCCGGCGGGTGTGCTTCGACCGACCGCATGACCAAGGTACTGCTCGGCAATGCCCGTACTCGGTAACCGGCACCGAGGAGGATTTCTTCCAGCAGATATAAATTGGCAGGGGTGTCATCGACGATAAGAATGCTTTCGTTTTGATTCGATGCGGGTGTCATTTCGCGATCTCCGATCGATCCCTTTCGTGCGGTCGCCAAGCCAATCGGCCGATTCAGTTCGGTGTTAGGTGAAGTCGGTTGCATCGACTCATCACTAGTTAAGGTTCTCGTCAGTCAACAATGCGAATACACGCTCGTGCTCGAAGGCGGCCAATGCTCGCTCTAACCGCTGTGCGAGGCGGTCATTATGGACGTATACTGCCCCAGCTGTGTCTTGATGTCGTCGCTGTTGCCGTGCATGATGGCGCCAGCCAATGCCTCGCGCAACCCGGGTGGTAGCGCATCGATCGCGGCTTGGTGAATTTCGCTGGCAACGAGAGACGAAGGCGGCGATAAATGTTGTTGCTCGCCATCAACCCACACCAACGGTAGGCACTCACCGAGGATCGCTAACAAAGCCTCCACTTTGAGTGGCTTGTGCAGGTGGCCTCGGCAACCAGCACCGCAGCTTTTTGCGGCGTCGTCGGTATAGGCACCCGCAGAAATTGCGACGATCGGAAGTTCGGGTTGTTCTTGCAGGATGCACTGGGTTGCCTTCAGCCCGTTGGTATTGGGCATCGCGATATCCATCAGGACGAGGTCGGGACGTGACGTTCGTGCCAGCTCGATAGCCTGTGCTCCGTCCGTCGCTTGGCTGACCGCGAAACCGAATTCTTCTAAGATGGCCTGCAATACACCGCGGTTGCTGGGTATGTCGTCGGCGATTAAAATTCGCAACGGTCGGTCGCTGCCATCGGTGCGACGATACCCTGCTATTTGTGTGATAGGCGCGTCTTGGGTGGCGGTCCAGTGCGGTATCGGTGTCGCCGGTGCGGGAATCTCGCAACGAAAACAACTGCCGGCGCCGTACTCGCTTTCGACCTGGAGCGTGCCGCCCATTTGCTGGACGAGGCCGTGACTGATCGCTAAACCCAAACCACTGCCTTGCTGATTGTACGCTTCGTTTGCCAGTTGGACGAAAGGCTCGAAAAGCTGCGGCAGGGATTCCTGGGCGATGCCAATACCGGTATCGGTTACCGTAATCAACAGTCGGTCGAGCGCGTGATCGACGGTGAACGTAACCGAGCCCCGATCGGTGAACTTGACCGCGTTGCTCAGCAGGTTCATGCAAACCTGCCGAACCCGTCGCTCATCGATATCGACCGATTGGGGTAACTGCTCACCCAAGCGGTACTGAAAACCCAGTCCTTTCTGTTGCGCGCGCAGGTTAAAGAGCTCGGTCAAGCCCAGGACGAGGCTGGTTAAATCGCAGGGACCAACCACTAGATCGAACCGTCCGGCTTCGATCTTGGCGAGATCGAGGGTGTCGTTGATGAGCAACAACAAATAATGCCCGCCGCTTTTGATGGCGCGGACCGCTCGCTGCTGCGACGGGGTGAGATTCATTTCCTGTTCCAGGAGCTGGGCATAACCAAGCACGGCGTTAAGCGGTGTGCGTAGTTCGTGGCTCATGTTGGCGATGAAGGCGCTTTTGGCGCGATTAGCCGCCTCGGCCGCATCGCGGGCGCTCGCCAGCGCGTCTTCCTGCATTTTTTGCGAGGTGATATTGGCAGTGATGCCGATATAGCCCTGCACAACACCATTGTCGTGTTGCAGTGGCGCAACCGTCTGCGCAACCCAGGTCTCCCGTGCCGTTTGCGCATCGACGAAACGATATTCTAGCCCGTTGGTGGCCTGTTCGTTCACGATGTGTTGCCAATGCTGCTGAACCTTTTCCCGGTCGTCGGGATGCAGCGCTTGTAACCAACCGTTGCCTAGAGCCAGTGGCGCGGTCAATCCGGTCATCTGGCACCAAGCGGGATTAACGAAGAGATACAGTCCTTGTGCATCGGTTTGGTAAATGCCGCTCGGGGTCGCATTGACCAAGGTCCGAAAACGCTGCTCGCTATCACGCAGTTCTTGCAAGGATCGCGCACGATGAGTGACATCGCGGCTGGCGCCGATCACGCGCAGGGTATGGTGTTGGGCATCGCGATGGGCGCGTGCCACAGTCTCGACGTGGCGAACGGCCCCGTCGGGCCAAAGCAGACGGTGCTCGAGGGTGAACTGTATGTTATCCCCCGACGTTAATCGATCGAGTTGCGCCAGGAGTTCGGTACGATCCTCGGGGTGGATGTGCGAGTCACATAGTGCGTGAAAATTGATGTCTTGCCCAGGCGGAATCCGGCACAGTTTGTACATCCGTTCGTCGTAAATCAAACGGTCGGTTCGAATATCCCATTCCCAGATACCCATGCCGGTGGCCAGCGTTGCCATGGCCAGGCGTTCGGCCGTTGCTTGGCGTTGCAGCTCGCTGTAGCGGGCGGCGGTCATGTCACGGGCACTGACGACAGCGCCGACGACTGGCCCGTCGGCCTCGCGATGGGGTGAATAGAGCACGTCGAGGTAGTGGTCGCCATTTTCGGGCCATTCGAACCAAGCCTGGTAGCGTACAGTTTCACCAGCAAAACACCGATCGAGGTGCGGTTTGACAATGCACTGGAAATTGGTTTCCCCGACTAATTGCGCGACATGCAAGCCGATGGTGGTGTCGATCTCGCGTTTCGTGAAAAGTGCATAGGCAGGGTTGACCATGCGATAACAATAATCGGTATCGACGTAGGACATCAAATCGTCGGTCGTGCCCACCATGCGCTGGTAGATTCGCAATAGCGCGTCGTGGCCTTGGCAATCACGATTATTAAACACAGTTTCCGTCATGCGCTTTGCTCCAACGCTGCCAGCAGTGTTGCACCAACTTGGCTGAGCTTGGCCGATACCGTATCGACGTCGATTGGTGTGCCCGCCCGAGCTTGCTTTTCGATCGCATCGGCCAGCGCCGCGAGGGCGTCGGCACCGATATTACTGGCGGCGCCCTTGATCCGATGGGCTTGCTGACCAATGCCATCGGCATCGCCGCGTTTGAGGTATTCGTCGAGATAGCGTAAGGCATCCGGGAGCGAACGCCGGTATTCGGCGAGCACCTCTTGGACCAGTTCGTCATCGTTCAGCAGACGCTGGCGCAAACTCAGGATATTGAACGCCATCGGCGATGGCGGTGCCGGCACGTTGGAGAAATCCCACGAAGCGGCGGTATCCGGTGGTGTTGGCGGTATCCATGTTTCCAGTGTTCCGGCCAGACTCAAGGGTTCGATCGGTTTACTAAGGAAAGCGTCCATACCCGCTGCCAGGCA
>CAZWQC010000176.1:0-6119 GCA_964635785.1 uncultured Ectothiorhodospiraceae bacterium | reverse complement strand
AATTGGTTCAGCTCGATCGGGTCGGTTGTTTTACGTACTCGGAAGTGACGGGGGCGGCCGCAAACGAACTGCCGGATCCGGTGCCGCAGGCCGAACGCGAGGCACGGCAGGCCGAGCTGATGGCCTGTCAGGCCGACATCAGCGCGGCACGGCTTGCGCAGCGGGTCGGACAAACCATCGAGGTGTTGGTTGATGTGGTTGAGCCGACCCGAATCGTAGCGCGCAGTGCGGGTGAAGCGCCGGATGTTGACGGCGTTGTGTTCGTGGAACCGATTCCCGGGATTGCTCCCGGTGATCGGTTGGCGGTCTGTGTCATCGACTCGGATGTACACGATTTGTATGCTCGTGAGGTCACCGCAAACGACGTTGGTTGACTTAGTTGGATGGCAGTACACTGGCAGTTGCGTGACATGTCTGGCCATGGCCATGATCGCTAGGCAGAGTGGGTTAAAACCTGTAACTTGGGGGCACCTGTGACAGAATTGGCGTTGTTCGCAGCCAGTTTTGGCCGTTGTGTGACAAGCCATTGCTCCATCCCATCGGATTCGTTTCTTTCACGCCATGCAAGAAAAAGTCATGCTGCAGGCGGTTGTCGATACCCACGAACAACCGTTTCTCGTCATTGATCCAACGCTCATGATCGTTGCGGCGAACCGCGGCTGTGAGCAGCTTTTCGGTGGCTTGCCGGAGAACACTAGCCTGGTGGGACGCCACTGTTACGAAGTGTTTCACGGGATCTCAGTGCCTTGCTCGGAGCGTAACACGCATTGCCCGCATCGTCGGTTGCTTGAGGAACTGACGGTCTACACGCAGACAATCGTGCTCGGCGCCGAGGGTGACGGGCAACGGCTACTCAAAGTTCGTGGTTATCCCATCGTTGCCGCGGATGGCACGGTCTTGGTCGGCGAACAAATCACGCCACTACCCGGTGCGGTTGGTGCCACACCGATCATCGGTCACTCCGCGTCGATGCAAACTTTTTTAGCTCGTTTGACGCGCACGGCGCAAACCGACTTGCCCGTTTTGTTGCTGGGTGAGACCGGAACTGGCAAAGAACTTGCTGCACAGTCTTTGCATAGCCAATCACAACGGCATGCGGGGCCGTTCGTCACCGTGGATTGCACTACACTCGGCGAGCAAATTTTCGAAGCGGAGTTGTTCGGCTACGAGAAAGGCGCGTTTACCGGTGCAACGGGGCGCAAGCGTGGGTTGTTCGAGCTCGCCGACGGTGGCACGTTGTTTCTCGATGAGGTTGGCGAGTTGCCGTTGAATTTGCAGCCGAAACTGCTGCGCGCACTGGATACGGGCACGTTCCGTCGGGTGGGCGGTACCGAGCAACACAAGGCGAACGTGCGAGTGGTCTGTGCGACCCATCGAAACCTCGAAGCGATGAGTCAGGGCGGCGAATTCCGCTCCGATTTGTATTTCCGGATTCGGGTCGCCAGCCTGCGACTGCCGCCGTTACGGGAACGTCGACACGATTTGCCGTTGTTGATCGATCACTTCTTGATTGATCTAAGCGAGCGAACCGGGCGCGTCTTGTCGATCTCGAAGGCCGCCTTAAAGCGTCTGTTAGTGCATGATTTTCCTGGTAACGTCAGAGAGTTGCGAAATCTGATGCAGCTCGGCGCGGCCCTTGCTGAAGGCGACGAGATTGCACTTGCCGACATCGAAAGTGGTTTCGGGGAGACGGGTGCGATGGCCGTGACCGAGGACTTGGCGGGGCTTACGGCAAAGTCGTCGGTAGAAAGCTCGGAGGTGTCACCTTTGCAAGCAGTGGAGGCGAACTACATCGCGGAATTGTTGGAACAAGAGGGCGGCGATCGCGGGCGAGTCGCCCAAGTATTGGGCGTCAGTCGACGCACGCTGCAGCGGCGGATCAAACGCTATGGCCTGGCGTGATGACGTGATCGAATAAGTCGGCCAGGCAGCTTCAAGGGGTGCGGTAGTGCTGTGAAAGAGGTAGCGATGACGGTGGTGTCCAGGCCAGAGTTGGCGGCGTTGGTCTCGAACATGAACTCGCCGCACCGCATGGGTATGCCGCTTGCGGATCTGCGAGCGCGATTGGAAGGCCTCGACGCGTTGCCGGTGCTGCCTGAAACGGGGCGACGGGCAACCGAGTTACTGGCCGATCCGAAGGCCGAGATCGAAGCGATGGTCGCCTTGGTGGCAAGCGACCCCAACCTGGCCGCGCAAGTGTTGCGCTGGGCCAACTCGCCCCTTTACGCCCGCGCCGTGGCGGTCGACAACTTACAGGATGCGGTGGTCCGGCTTGGTCGCGACACAGTTCTTAATTTGGCACTGGCAAAGACCGCGTCGGCCACGTTAAACATCCGTAGTGAAGGGGTGCTCGGTAGCCGTGCGCTCTGGCGCGAGGCGATTCTGACCGCGAACTTGGCTTGCGCATTGGATCGACAGCTCGGCGGCAGTCGAACGCGCGCTGGGGTGATTTACTTGAGTGGCTTGTTACACAATCTCGGATTGTTTCTGCTTGGTCATGAATACCCGGCGGAATACGAACTGCTGCGCAGGGTGGCGACAGCCAATCCGAGTATTGATTTGGTACGTATCGAAAATCTGACCATTGGCGTAAACCATGTCTTGATCGGTTCGTGGCTATTGACGGAATGGTCGTTGCCCGATCCGGTCGTGGTCGCGGTACGCGAACAACGCAATCCGGGGTATAACGGGAATCATGCGGCGATTGCTGGTGTGATCTGTTTGGCCAAAGGTTTGTTGGTTGAGGAAAAATGGGTGCAGAACAGTCGTTGTAACGGAGTGGACGAGGCGATGCAACGTCTTGGCTGCGATCGCGCGACGGCCATCGCTGCACTCGCCGAAATGGCCGCGCAAATCGATGCATTCGATGCCTTGGTTGCGAGTTTGAATGGTGGTTGAGCGCAGTTACACCATCAATCGTCGCATAAGTGCTTGTGTCCTTATTGCCCTGCGGGGGAAAGGGCACAAGCAGGCTTTTCTGCAAAACTGTCGCAGCGATGAATCGAGGTTGCGCGTTGTGATTTGCCTCGATCGCGAATTTCGCAGTATCGTATGAGTCGTTTTATAACGCTTTTACGTCACTTTCCCCGCGGGGGAAAGTGACGTCAGCAAATTTCTCTGCAAAAACTTTTGCAACAACGAATATCGGTATGTTTAAGTCAGGTGATTGGTGTCGAAGGCCAGTCAGGTCGCATCCGTGCGCAGCGCTTCGCCGGTGGCGTGATGGGCTGGCTTAAGATCAACTCAACACAATGCAGCGGTGACGCGATCTATGTTTGATAGTCTTTCCGAACGCTTAGCTGGCACGATCAAACGTCTGCGTGGCCAAGCCCGGCTGACCGAAGACAATATCAAGGAAAGTCTGCGTGATGTGCGTATGGCATTGTTGGAGGCGGATGTCGCGCTGCCGGTTGTGCGTCAGTTCATTGAGGCCGTCAAAACGCGTGCCGTGGGCCAGGAGGTTCTAAGTAGCCTGACGCCCGGGCAAGTGCTGGTCAAAATTGTCCATGAGGAACTGGTGCAACTCATGGGTACGACGAATGCCGCTTTGGATCTCAGCGTGCAACCGCCTGCCGTGGTGCTGGTGGTGGGATTGCAGGGATCCGGCAAGACGACGTCCGTGGCGAAACTGGCGCGCTGGTTAAGCGAACGGGAGCACAAAGACGTCATGGTCGTCAGCGCGGATGTTTATCGTCCGGCGGCTATCCAACAGCTTGCGACCTTGGCGGAGGAAGTGGGGGTACACTATTGCCCGAGTGATGCCGGTCAAGAGCCACGCGTCATCGTGACCGATGCGGTCGCGGCTGCACGCCAAGCGTTTGTTGACGTGCTGTTGGTCGACACGGCCGGTCGCCTTCATGTGGACGAGGCAATGATGGATGAAGTGCGGGCCTTGCACGAGGCGGTGAATCCGGTGGAAACCTTGTTCGTCGTTGACAGTATGACCGGGCAAGATGCCGCCAACACCGCGAAAGCGTTTCACGATGCGCTGCCATTGACCGGCGTGGTATTGACCAAGACCGATGGTGATGCCCGCGGCGGTGCTGCGCTTTCGGTCCGCCAAATCACCGGCTGCCCCATCAAATTCCTTGGCATCGGGGAAAAAACCGAAGCTCTCGAGCCGTTCTACCCAGACCGCGTGGCTTCCCGTATTCTCGGGATGGGCGACGTTTTGAGTCTGGTCGAGGAAATCGAGCGTAAGGTCGACAAGGAGCAAGCGGCGAAGCTGACCAAAAAACTCAAGAAAGGTCAGCGTTTCGACTTGGAGGACTTGCGGCAGCAGCTAAGGCAAGTCAACAAACTCGGCGGGATTGCCGGGATGATGGAGAAAATGCCAGCCATGCCCACTGGGATGGATCCCACGGCGATACAGGGGCAGGGCGAGAAAGAAATGCGTCGCATGCTGGCCATCATCGACTCCATGACGCGGCAAGAGCGTCGCCATCCGGATATCATCAAGGCCTCACGCAAGCGCCGCATTGCCTTGGGATCCGGCACCCAGGTTCAAGATGTCAATCGCATGCTGAAACAGTTTCTCATGATGCGCAAGCAGATGAAGTCGCTGTCCAAAGGCGGCATGATGAAAATGATGCAGCAAATGCAACAAATGCAGAGTGGGACGCCAAGGCCCAGACGATGAATCGAGTTGGTACCGACTGTCTTGACTAATGACCAGGGTTGCAAGTGTGCTCGCGAACGCAAAGGACGAGAAAGGCGTATCGCGTGGTCGGCGTTATCGTCGTAATCGATAAAAACCCCCTTCCCATTTGCGCTGTCTCCCGTTAAACTCCGCGATTTACTTCGCAACGCGGCAGACTCACCCGCAACTCGTACATAGGGTTTAAGATACAACAAGCCATGGTTAGCATTCGATTGTTTCGTGGAGGCGCTAAACGGCGTCCGTTTTATCAAATCGTCGTTACCGATAGTCGTCGCCGCCGCGATGGCGCTTATATCGAGCGTTTGGGGTTTTTCAATCCCGTGGCGCGCGGTAATGAAGTGGTTCTGCGGCTGGATACACAGAAAGTGCGCGAGTGGATGGCCAAAGGGGCGCAACCGACCGAGCGGGTTTTGCAGTTGCTCAAGCAGGCTGAACGTGAACCGGCGCTGGTGGGCGAGACCGAGGTGAAGGCGGACGTTGCAGCAGTGAGCACAGTTGAAACGAGCATCGCGGAAACCGCTGGGGTAGCGCCTGCGGTGGCTAGTTGAGCACTCGGCGCTAGCTTTGACCAGGTAGCGCAGTGGCTCATGACGAACGTGTCGTCGTTGGTCAGTTTGGTGCGCCCTATGGCGTTCAGGGTTGGCTGCGCGTGAATTCGTTTACCGAGCCAATGGAGCGAATTCTCAGTTATCAACCCTGGCAAGTGGTTAGCCGGGATCGGAAATGGACGCCGGAAGTGGTGGCGTGGCGGCGGCATGGAAAAGGGCTGGTCGTGAAAATCCGTGGCTGTGACGATCGCGAGCAGACGGCGGTGCTGTTAAACGCAGACATTACCATCGCGCGAAGCGACCTACCTGTTGTCAAGGACGGGGAATATTACTGGGCGGATCTCGAGGGGTTGTTGGTGGTGACGGTGCAAGGTGTGGTGCTTGGCCGCGTCGATCACCTGTTCGATACCGGGGCTAACGAGGTCTTGGTCGTCAAGGGCGACCGGCTGCGGATGGTGCCGTTCGACAGAGACAACGTGATCCGATTGGTCGACTTGGCCGCGAAACGATTGGTGGTGGACTGGGATCCGGATTTTTGATCGAGCGCATCGATGTGGTGACGGTATTCCCGGATTTTGTCCGCGCCGTGGCCGAGTACGGTGTGACGGGTCGCGCGGTCAATCGCGGCTTGTTGCGGTTGATGACCTGGAACCCCCGGGATTTTGCCGAAGATCGGCATCGCACGGTCGATGATCGGCCGTATGGTGGCGGACCGGGTATGGTCATGAAGGCCGAACCGCTAGCGCTTGCGGTGAGGGCGGCGCAGGCAGATCGGATGCAGGCAGATCGGATGACGCGGGCGGCCAAAGTGATTTATCTGAGCCCGCAAGGCATACCGCTACACCAGGCACTGATCGAGCGATTGGCGGGCCAAGATATGATCTTGGTGGCTGGACGTTACGAAGGGGTGG
>CAZWQC010000175.1:3731-6126 GCA_964635785.1 uncultured Ectothiorhodospiraceae bacterium | reverse complement strand
GGCTGGTAGCCACAACACGCTTGGCGAATTATTGGGAACGGCTACGCACACGGCGGTGACGCGCAGCTTGCTGCTGCAAAACGGCCTGTGCGCCGAACTGCGCCGATCGGTGTTGAGTGCTTTGGGTCGACACGGCTGCAACGAATCGACGCTAACCGATATGGCCCGTCGCCGCCTTCCCGCAAGCCTAGCGGACCAGTTTTCGGCGAATTTAGTCGCCTTGTTGCACGATCCTCAAACCTCCGCAGCGGCCTATTGCTGCGCGGAAGTACTCGATTTGGTCGCCGACGGCATATTGCATGCCGAAGTGGCCCAAGAAGCGGTGTTGAACCAATCGGCCCTGCTTGCGGCTAGCGTTGCCGTCCAACCGGAACGCTTCCCTGAATTCCGCCAGCACTTGCAACAGCGTGTCGAGCCAAACGCCCCAATCGCGGAACTCGTCGCCGCCGCCATGGCACTGGGATTTGGCGAAAAATGGCGTTAGGTGCAGACATTTCCCTGATCGTTGCGGCGGGTTTACTCGATGCCTGGCTAGGCGATCCGGTGTATCATTGGCATCCCATTCGCGTCCTCGGCCGCGCCAGCCTCGCCCTCGAACAGCAACTATTCGCACGCCGCCTGGACGGTTATGTCGGCGGCTGCATCCATTTTTGGACCCTGCTCGGCTTGGCCTTGCTGACTTGGGGTAGTATACACTGGCTACTCAATCAACTCTCACCGTTACTCGCCTGGGCTTGGGACCTATACATCACCTACAGCCTGCTCTGTTTACGCGACTTGTTGGTGCACGGCGCACGGGTTCTTGACGCGCTCAATGATCCACCACAAGCTCGCCGTGAACTGGCGATGCTCGTCGGTCGCGATACCCAACCCCTCACCCGCGACGGCATCGTGCGCGCCACCATCGAAAGCCTCGCCGAAAATCTCACCGATGGCGTGCTGACGCCGATTTGGGCGCTATGTCTTTTTGGTGTTCCCGGCTTGATCACGGTGAAAGTGATCTCCAGTCTCGACTCCATGATCGGTTACCGCAATGCGCGATATCACCGTTTCGGATGGTTGAGTGCGCGCGCCGACGATCTGATGCATTGGCTTCCCGCACGGCTGTCGGTCCCCGTCGTTGCCTTAGCCGCCGGGTTGACGGGCCAGCGACCTTGGCTTGCGCTGAGTTGTGCCCACCGTTATCACCATCTGCTCCCCAGTCCCAATTCCGGCTGGAGCGAAGCCGCCATGGCCGGCGCCTTGCGCATCCGATTGCTTGGCCCGATCTGGCATGATAACCGCTTGGTCAACACCTTGTACCTCGGCGATCCACTTTGGCCTGCCGATTTGCATGCCGATCACCTGCGCCGCGCTTTGACCTTGATCGCCTGGTGCGGGGGAATCGGATACGCTTTTGGCTTCGTTGGGCTGATCGTATTTGCCGTCGCTGGCCATTTGAAGTAACCTCCGTGGCGTTATCCAGCTCACTCAGCCCAAACATGACCCATTCGCTGGCATGCGTTAGTGGTGGCCGAGTTCCTTCGCATCAATCATGTCGAGACTAACCAACCAATTGTCGCATGCGATGAACCACGTGCCCGCACCTGACACCGACACGAGAGGCCAATCGACTCTGCATTCCCCACAACGTATCCGCATGACCGCTGGGATCCACGCCGGTGACTAGCGCGACGGATTCGAACGATCGGAAATGGTCCAACGAACTGTTGGCAACAGAGCTGGAACTCGGTCGGATTCTCATTGAGCACGGTGCCCTCACCGAAGCACAATACCACTACGCCACCCGCGTGCAAAGCAAACTGGCCGACGATTACCCGCTTGTTGCGGTACTGACCGAACTCGGTTACCTAGCAGGCGACACGTTACGCACCACGTTGCGTCGTCACCGGCATCGCTTGCCCCTCGGCGCCTTGCTGGTGGAGCTTGGGTTTTTGCGCGTAGCCGATCTGCGCGCCGCGCTCGCGATGCAAAGCGATCCCGATAATGCCGGGAAACGACTCGGTGAGATTCTCGTCGAGAAACACTTGATCCAAGAGCAAGACCTCATCCAAGTGCTGGCCGACCAGCTCGGCTTTCCTCACGACGATCCGGACTTTATCAGTATCGACCAGCAGCTCTTGGCCAAGGTCACACCGGAATGGTGTCATTACTACCAAGTCATGCCATTGCGGCAGGAAAACCACGATGCCGTCCGTGTCGCCTTCCGAGATCCACTCGATGAAACCGCCCTACGTGCAGCGCGCCTTGCCTTCGGCTGCGAGGTGGTACCCGCCATCGCCACCCGACACGCCATTCAACAGTCCCTGAAGGCCTACGAAAACAGTCGCCGCCATGCCAAACAAAAGCCCGCTGCCAATGATGAGCACACCATCAGCAACGTTGCCGAACAGCT
>CAZWQC010000175.1:0-3721 GCA_964635785.1 uncultured Ectothiorhodospiraceae bacterium | reverse complement strand
GGAACTCGGTGCCAGTGATATCCATATCGAGCCGATGCGCGGAACCTTGCGGGTACGTTTCCGTCAAGACGGTATTTTGCGCCTGCATAAAGAACTCGACCTCGAGATCGCACCGGCCTTGGCCAGTCGTCTGAAGGTGCTATGCCGCGCTGACATCGCCGAACGCCGGCGCCACCAAGGCGGCTCGTTTGCCTTCGAGGATCCGGCAACCGGGGCCTACGCGGACGTCCGGGCCTCTTTTTACATCACGATTTTCGGCGAAAAGATCGTCATGCGTTTGCTCTCGCGCAAGGCCGAGTTGCTCGACATCAAAGATCTCGGCTTGGCTCCCAGTGTATTGACCCGTTTCGTTGAAGACGCTCTCGACGTCCCTAGCGGTGTGATCATGATCACCGGTCCAACCGGGTCCGGTAAAACAACAAGCCTATATGGCTGCGTCAATTACTTAAACGACCTGGAACGCAGCATCATCACCGCCGAGGATCCGGTGGAGTATGTCATCGACGGCATCGGTCAATGCTCCCTCAATCCAAAAATCGAGATGACCTTCGAGGAAAGCCTGCGCCACATGGTCCGGCAAGATCCCGACGTCATCGTCCTTGGCGAGGTACGCGATAGCTTTTCCGCGAAAGCCGCGATTCAGGCCGCGCTGACAGGTCACAAAGTACTGACAACATTCCACACCGAAGACAGCATCGGTGGTCTGTTGCGTTTGATGAACATGGAAATCGAGACCTTCTTGATCTCCTCGACCGTCGTCTCCGTGCTCGCCCAACGTTTGCTGCGGCGGATTTGCCCTTACTGCCAAGCCCCCTACCGGCCGAACGCTTACGAAATCCAACGACTTGGCTATCGTACCAGCGACCTTGCCAAGGCCGAGTTCCGCCAAGGCCTTGGCTGCAAACATTGTCATTACTCCGGATACAATAGCCGCATTGGCATTTTCGAGTTGTTGGTGCTGAACGAGCCGGTTCGCGAGGCCATCTTGGACCGGAGAACGTCTTCGGAAATCCGCCGTATCAGCATCGAAACCTCGGGCTTGATCACCCTGTTCGAAGACGGTATCGCCAAAGCCGCGGTTGGCTTGACATCCCCACACGAAGTGCTCAGGCATCTACCGCGGTTGAGTAAACCCCGGCCGCTAGAGGAAATCCAACGCTTGGCGGGAATAACCAAATAGCGCTATCAGCCGCCACCCAACCCAGTTCGAAATACCGTTGGCATTGCCTCATCCTCTCCCCTACGCCCCATCGGAGTCTACCATTTTAGTCAGTTACAATCGCTTCATCAGTACACGCATCGCTTCCCTGCGCAAGGCGAAGGGAAGCGATGATCTTCTGCAAAAACTTCTCGAACAATTGAGAGCAAACAGGTGCAACATGCACGATGCAACACTTCGCGACCTCATCGAAGCGCACTTCGATGAAAACAGCACCCAACTTCCGGTTTTTAACCCCGTCGCCCTCGAATTGCAAAGCGTTCTGACCGACGACAGCATCGGCTTGCCCGATATCGTCGGGATCATTCAAAAAGATCAAACCCTGACCAGCAATATCTTACGCGTTGCCAACTCGTCCTTTTACGGCGGTTTGAAAACGGTCGACACACTCAGCCGCGCTGTCGTTCGTCTCGGTTTGAATCGGGTGGCCTCACTCGCCATGACCGCCGCACAATTCCAGGCCCACCAAGCCCAAACACCGATTGTCGCTAACCATCTACCTAGCCTATGGCAACACTCGTACGCGTGCGCAACCGGCGCACATTGGCTGGCGACACAAAGCGGCTATCGCAGTGTCGCGGAGAGTGCGTTCCTTGCCGGTTTATTGCACAACATTGGCGAACTGTTCTTACTCAAGGCGTTGGATGCGATGTCACAGAACTCGTCACTTCCTTTCGCTCTGACCGACGCCCTCATCGAGGAAATCTTGGCACAAATGCACGCCGACATCGGTTATCGGCTCATGATCAACTGGGGAATCCCCGAGCAGTACGCCATCATTGCTCGCGACCATGCGATACTCACATTCGACCAAAACAACATACCGCTGGTCTGCACCCGATTGATGAATATCGCCTGTCACAAGCTTGGCATCGGCGGCCCGAGTGACGCCGACATCGTCCTCGCGGCGACTGAGGAAGCGCAAACGCTCGGTTTGCGGGATATCAAACTCGCCGAATTGGAAATCTTGCTCGAAGACAATGTCGCCGAGGCTGACGCTATGCTGCGCAGCCAGAACTGATGCGGCCCAGGCTCAAGTGAGCGAGCGGTGAAGCGCCTTTTGACAACACCGTTGCACCGCCACTTGAATGGGAAACAATTTCATCTTAGTATGCGGTGCGCTGCAAAACACGTACTCGCCGCGACTCATTGAGCAATCGTGGCAATCTTGGCAAAAGCAACCGGCGCCGCTGCCTCTGGTCGAGGCAGGATCGGTTCTTAGGCAACGAGTTAGAACGAATGGAAATACGAGGCAAACCGAAATCATGACCGAGAAAGACTGGTTGGTTTATCAACTTCCCGAGATTTTATCGTCAATCAAGCCTGGTAGCGTCGCCTTCAAAGAATTTCTGCGCACTCCCTCAATGAGTTGCGCGGTCTATCATGTCCCGGCCGGTTCCAGTGACATGCAAAGCGCTCACGAGGAAGACGAACTCTACTTCATTGTCGACGGTCGAGGTCGCTTGCGCATCGGCGATAAAGAGCATGTCGTGGCCAAGGGTACGCTGATGTATGTTTGCGCAAGCTCCGATCACACTTTTTTCGATGTCGAACAGGACATTACGGCGCTCGCCTTTTTCGGAACCGTCTGTAAACGCTGTTGATGGCAGCGATCGATCACGGCGGTCAATTCCGCGAGCCGAATCGGCTTCTTGGCGAAGTCGTTCATGCCGGCCCCCAAACAGGCCCGCCGATCATCTTCGGTCGCATTGGCCGTTAGCGCCACGATCCACGGCTGACGCTCCGCGGGCAATTGCTCACGGATCATCAAGCTTGCACTAATCCCATCTAACCGTGGCATTTGCACATCCATCAAAATCAGATCGTATGCTTGCCGCGACACACACTCCAAGGCTTCCTTGCCATCGGTCGCCACATCCGCTTCATACCCAATCCGGGTGAGCAAACTCAACATCACTTTGCGGTTAACGGGGTTATCTTCTGTCAACAGAATCCGCAATCCGGTACCATCCGGCCCGCCCTTATGTACAAAATCGGCTCGGCCGCTCAATGGCGCAGGTTCGACTCCTGTCAAAGTCGTTTGCTTTTCCAACAACAGTTCGAATGTAAAGGTACTGCCCTGCCCCGCAATCCCGGCACTTTCCACCCAGATGTCGCCACCCAATAGCTGCGTCAAGCGTTTACAAATCGCCAGACCAAGCCCGGTGCCGCCATACTCGCGTGTCGTCGAACTGTTGGCCTGGGTGAACTCCTGAAACAAGCGCGCGCTTTTTCCCGCGGGAATCCCGATGCCCGTATCGCGGACCTGACACCGAAGGACATAATCAGCCCGACTCACTTGCGCACCGTCGTCCGTGGGTTTTCTTCCCTGATGTGGGTGCCCAGACACCTTGACCTGGATATAACCAGTATCCGTAAATTTGATGGCATTGTTGAGCAAATTCAGCAGAATCTGCCGCAGCCGATGAACGTCCCCGATGACCCAGTCAGGCACATCTGACTCAATCAGGACATTGATTGGCAACTGTTTCGCCTGTGCCG
>CAZWQC010000174.1:3002-6158 GCA_964635785.1 uncultured Ectothiorhodospiraceae bacterium | reverse complement strand
TCGGTCCACAAGTCCATGGTTTGGTGTCCGGCATTGTCATGAACGAGAAAATGTGTGGACGCCACCGGCAACTCGATCGAGTAAATGCCGGGGGCGGAACGCATCATCGATACGCCAGGCCACTGCGTTGCGGCACCGGCCGGTTGCGTGTGCCAATAATGGATGGAAATCGAATCTTGCCAATCGTGTGGCTGATGGAACGCGATGAAAATCGAAGGCATGAAGGGGGGTTACTCGCGACGGTGACTTGAAGAAACGAAACGGTAACACCCACCCGTTTCGGCAATACAAAAAGACGGCGTGACCGGTCTGACAAGCGACGTGTCTCCAATCGAAGTACGCCAAGCGGGGGGTTCGGGTCCGCATACGACCTATGCGAAGGACCCTGGCGTAGCGATGGGAAAGGCAGCATTCGTCGACGCAAACTGGCGCGCCCGAGAGGATTCGAACCTCTGACCTTCGCCTCCGGAGGGCGACGCTCTATCCAGCTGAGCTACGGGCGCACGGAACAACTCGAGTTGGCTGGCGGTCAGACCGCCCAATCAAGCGTCAAGCATAGCCCGATTCGTTGGCCTTGTCTACACTTAAACCGACGTCGAACGGATCGGAATCGACAGCGATGGTGACGGGCGTGGCTTCGCCATGGCAGGGGGCGGACTCGACCTCCGCTTGAGTGAATGCGAGCCATTCGAGCATCAGCAATCGGCCCATCAGTCCCTGCCTCCCTTCCCGCAGAGGAAGGGAGGCAGCAGATCACTCAATAGACGTCCCTTTAACAGAGCCCCTTTCCCCGCGGCGGAAGAGCCGCAGCAGACTTGTTTATGCAAAGACTTTCGCAACAATTCCTATCGTCAACAAAACTTCGGATAACGTCGTGGAACCCATGAAACAAAAAGGTGATTTCACCACCTACTTCGTGACCGGGATCAGCATTTTGGTCGTGATTATCGTTTTGGCGTTTTTTTTCGGGCAATTGATACAATGGATGGCTACCTTGAGTTCGCCGTCGCAACAATCGACACGCGCCACAGCGGCAGTCGAAGCGCGGATCGCACCCATTGGTCGACTTGTCCAAGCCCCGGCCGCCGTGCAGGTGACGAGTGCGACCGCGAACACCAGCCAAGTCAACCACCGATCCACCCCCACCACAACACCGCCTGCAGCTGATGCGATGCCCACAACGCCAGTCTCGACCGATCTCGAAGTAGCCGAGTTGGCCGAGGGTGAAGCACTGTACAACCAAGTGTGTCAGGCCTGCCATCAAATCGGCGCAGCGGGCGCACCGAAGTTCGGCGATACAGCCGCCTGGCAACCGCGTTTGGAACGCGGCCTGACGGCGTTGTATGACAGCGTCCTCAACGGCAAAGGTGCGATGCCGCCGAAAGGCGGAGCGATGACTGCGTCGGATGCGCAAATTCGTGCCGCCGTCGACTATCTGCTGACGGCACTACCGGATTGATCGAGCCGTGCGTGACGCCGACTTGTTGGCGTCACGCGAATCCAACCGGTTCAACCCTCCCGCCGGCGCAGCCGATCCATCGCACGATAACTGAGCGCCTCGCTCAGATGGTTGGTGGCGATTTGGTCGGCTTGAGCGATATCGGCAATGGTGCGGGCGACCTTGACGATGCGGTGATAGGCCCGCGCCGACAGGTTAAACCGATCCATGGCGGCTTCCAACACCGCACGGTCGGTCGCCGTCAAGGCACAGACCCGGGTAACCTCACGTCCGGCCAAATGAACATTGAATTTGCCCTGTCGTTGTATTTGCCGCTCTCGCGCCGCACAAACGCGGGCACGCACTGTGGTACTCGTTTCACCGTCGGGTTCTTGGCCGGACAACGCTTCTTTCGGCGGGCGCGGTACTTCGATCTGCAGGTCGATGCGATCCAATAAGGGCGCCGAAATTCGCGTCAAATGACGGCGTCTTTGCTCGATGCTACATTGACATCGCTCGCCAAAATCGCAATCGTAGCCTTGCGGGCATGGATTCATCGCCGCAACCAACTGGAATTTGGCAGGGAAATCGGTCTGTCGCGCGGCTCGGGAAATCGTAATGACACCGGTCTCCATCGGTTCGCGCAAGACATCCAACACCCGGCGATCGAATTCAGTCAACTCGTCGAGAAACAACACCCCGTTATGGGCCAAAGAGACTTCCCCGGGCCGCGGATGTGAACCACCACCGACCAAGGCGGGCCCCGATGCGGTGTGATGGGGAGATCGAATGGGTCGCAAACGCCACCGGTTAGCATCGAATGCCCGCGTTGCGACCGAATGAACCGCCGCCGTTTCTACCGCCTCGTCTTCATTCAAGGGTGGCAAAATCGTGCATAAGCGACTGGCGAGCATGGTTTTGCCCGTACCCGGTGGTCCGATCATCAGGAGATTGTGGCCACCGGCGGCGGCGACCTCCAAAGCACGTTTGGCATGATGTTGACCGTGAACATCCGCCAAGTCGATCGGGTAATCCGATTCCTTGATCTCCACCGGGGGACGCGGTTGCGGTGCGATAGGCACGTTGCCGGTCAGGTGATTGACGGCATCTCGGATATGAGCCAACGGCAGTATAGTCACACCCGAAACCAAGGCCGCCTCTGCCGCATTCGCAGTCGGGACGAACAACGCCCGCTCGGCATCGCGCGCTTGCAACGCCGCCGGCAATACCCCAGGTGTCGGCCGCAGCTCGCCACCGAGACTTAACTCCCCCACCCATTCATAGCGGTCAAGTTCCTTTGCCGGGATCTGAAAAGATGCGGCCAAAATGGCAATCGCGATCGACAGATCGAAGCGCCCACCGTCTTTGGGTAAATCCGCCGGTGCCAGATTGACGGTGACGCGACCCTTGGGAAACTCGAATCCCGAGTTTTGCAAGGCTGCCTTGACGCGATCCCGGCTCTCCTTGACGGCCGTTTCCGGTAAACCCACGATCGAGACACTCGGTAGTCCCCCGCCGACATTCACCTCGGTATGGACCAAAGGGGCGGTAATACCCTCCCGTGCCCGACTTAACGCAATGGCAAGTCCCATGGAGGGTCACACTGCCAGCGACGTGTTGGCCAGGCGCTTAGGCGTCGGGCGTCGTATCATGATGGGCACCGACCCGGTCTTCCAACGCTTGCAGACGCGCCTCGAGCATTTCCAGCTGCTCGCGCG
>CAZWQC010000174.1:0-2992 GCA_964635785.1 uncultured Ectothiorhodospiraceae bacterium | reverse complement strand
ATTCCTCCCGAGTCACGAGCTCCATCTTTTGGAACGCGCTTTGGAACCCCGCACGCAGGTTCTTTTCGAGATCTTTATGGAGCTCACGGGCCGAACTCGGCAGAAACTCGGCCACACGCTGGGCCAGCTCATCAAACTTCGACGTATTCATTGGAACACTTTCTCCTGTTTTGCATGGAGCCAGATTGTACCATCTAGCGCGGCGTTTGCGCCCGAATGGCGTTCAGTTAACTGACTGCACTGGCTTGGTGCGGGTCGTCAAGACCGGCGCGACCCTGGTGCAGCCAATCGCGGCGCCCCACGATACTGAATAGTAACGCATTGTTTTTAAGATACTTATTGCATGGCACACCGATTGCTTCAGGGCAGTCGGAGGCGATGCATTCCATTCTCACGCAGTTCGGAGATGCGATATGCACGATCTACGCAAGGCGCTCGTTGTCGCCGTTTTACCCTGGTTAATCGCCAACCAATCTGTGGTTGCCGATGAATTGAGTGGTCACATCGGCGTATTCAATAACTACCTTTGGCGCGGTGTCTCCGCCTCGGCGGACGGGCCCGCTGTGCAAGGGGGATTGGATTACGCCACACATACCGGTGCATACATCGGTACGTGGTTTTCCAACCTGAGCGATAACCAAGGTTACCAGGTCGATTTGTACGCTGGAATGAAAGGCAAACTGAAGGCGGTGAGTATTGATATGGGCTTGCTACGCTTGACCTATCCACAATGGAGTGAGAACGATAGTACGGAGATCTACACTGCTTTGGGCTACGGGATCGCCAGCATCGGGGTGTGGGCGGAACTCCAGTCGGCTCGCCGCAGCGACAATGCCCTGGGTTCTTTCTACCTCGATAGTAACTTGATTTTCGACCTTCCCAACATGAACGGCGTGACCGCCAAACTACATGCCGGCTATTGGCTTGCCGATCAAGCGGAGGAAAATTTCGACAACTATTTCGATTACGGTATCGCCATTCGTAAGTCGACCCATCTAGGCCAATTCAGCCTCGGCATGTTCGGTAATTCGCTGGCTCACGACGAGCGTAGCCCGTTGTCTGCCCACGATCTCGATCCAAAGGAGAACCCTATCCGCTTCAGCGATCGACCCAGGGTCGTGGTCGGCTGGAGCAAGCGTTTCGATTTTTAATCTCCGCAAAGGATTTTTTGTGATGATGACAGCCAATGTACCTAGTGAGGAGTAGCAACCCATGAAGATGATAACCGCCATTATCAAACCCTTTAAGCTCGATGACGTCCGCGAAGCCTTGTCCGACATCGGCGTTCAGGGCATCACGGTGACGGAAGTCAAGGGCTTCGGTCGGCAAAAAGGCCATACCGAGCTATACCGCGGCGCGGAATATGTCGTCGATTTTCTGCCAAAGGTCAAGCTGGATGTGGCGATCGCAGACAATCTGGTCGATCAAGCCATCGAAGCAATCTCAAAAGCCGCGAACAACGGAAAAATCGGCGATGGCAAGATTTTCGTGTTCGACTTGCAACAGGCAATTCGCATTCGCACCGGTGAAACCGGTGAAAGCGCTCTTTAAAACAGTTTACTGACGCAACAGTCGAGGTTATTTTCTATGGAGAATCAAATCTTCGAATTACAGTACGCCATGGACACGTTCTATTTTCTCGTGACTGGTGCACTGGTGATGTGGATGGCCGCTGGTTTTGCCATGCTGGAATCCGGCCTGGTGCGAGCCCAGAATACCGCGGAGATCTTAACGAAAAATGTCGCGTTGTATTCGATCGCTTGCATTATGTACATGGTCTGTGGCTACGCCATCATGTATGACGGCGGCTTCTTCCTGAATGGCATCATGGGTGGTGCGGACTATGTCGCCGAGAAGTTGGCGGCATCGGCGGAAAATGGATTTCATGGCGATTCGGTTTATTCTGAAGCCGCGGATTTCTTTTTCCAAGTCGTCTTCGTGGCCACGGCGATGTCGATCGTCTCCGGTGCAGTGGCCGAGCGCATGAAATTGTGGTCGTTCTTGCTGTTTTGCATCGTGATGACAGGGTTTATTTATCCAATGGAAGGGAGTTGGACCTGGGGCGGTAACGCCGTCTTCGGTTTGTACAATCTGGGCGACCTTGGCTTCTCCGATTTTGCCGGTTCCGGAATCGTTCACCTGGCCGGAGCGACGGCCGCCCTCGCCGGCGTCATCCTGCTGGGTCCGCGTAAAGGCAAATACGGTCCGAATGGCGAAATTCGCGCAATCCCGGGGGCAAACCTGCCGCTGGCCACCTTGGGTACCTTCATCTTGTGGATGGGCTGGTTTGGCTTTAACGGCGGCTCAGTACTCAAACTGGGCGACATGGCCAACGCCCATTCCGTCGCAATTGTTTTTCTAAACACTAACGCGGCTGCCGCTGCGGGTGTGATCACCGCGCTACTGACAGCGAAAACGCTGTTCGGTAAAGCCGATTTGACCATGCTGCTGAACGGCGCACTCGCGGGACTGGTCGCCATCACCGCGGAACCGTCGACACCGACGCCGATCCTGGCAACGTTGTTCGGTGGCATTGCTGGGGTTCTCGTCGTGCTGAGTATCATCACTTTCGACAAGCTGCGTATCGACGATCCCGTTGGCGCGATTTCCGTGCACGGCGTGGTCGGTGTCCTTGGACTGATGCTGGTACCGTTGACGAACACTGACGCCAGTTTCCTTGGGCAGATCATCGGTGCCGTCACCATATTTGTCTGGGTATTTGCGGTATCCCTTGCTGTTTGGCTGATTTTGCGTCTATTCCCCGGTCTTCGCCTGAGCGAGGAAGACGAAATGCAAGGGGCAGATTTTGCCGAATGTGGTCTTGAAGCTTATCCGGAGTTCACCGGCAGCAAATAATAACTGACCGTTTCACCCTCCCACGTGTCGCAGCGTGTTCAAGGCGCCCATCGGGCGCCATTTTTTTTTGGTACTAATCGTTGCAAAAGTTTTCGCAGAATCGGTCTGCTGCGTCCTTTCCCTGCAGGGGAAGGGA
>CAZWQC010000173.1:3786-6178 GCA_964635785.1 uncultured Ectothiorhodospiraceae bacterium | reverse complement strand
AGCGGAAAAAGCAGGACTCGGTTGGATCGGCAAGCATACCAACTTGCTCAACCAGCACGCCGGTTCCTGGTTCTTTCTTGGCGAGCTTTATACCGACCTACCACTACCGGCCGACACCGCCAGCACCGACCACTGTGGCCGCTGCCGGCGCTGCTTAGACATTTGCCCCACTCAGGCAATCATCGCCCCTTACCGATTGGATGCCCGCCGTTGCATCTCCTATCTCACCATCGAATCCCGGCAACCGATCCCCATCGAGCTACGTCCGCTGCTCGGCAATCGCATCTATGGCTGCGACGATTGTCAACTGGTTTGCCCGTGGAATCGATTTGCCCGCACGACCCAGGAGTCGGATTTTCGTCCTCGCCATCAGCTCGATCGAGCGGAACTCATCCCGTTGTTGGGTTGGAAAGAAGCGGAGTTTCTCGCGAAAACCGAAGGCTCGGCCATTCGTCGCATCGGTTATCCCGCCTGGCTTCGCAACATCGCCGTCGCCTTGGGTAACGCACCATATGATCCTGACATCGTTGCCGCGCTACGAGAACACCAACGATCCCCGTTCGCTCTCGTCCGCGAACACGTCGACTGGGCCTTGGCACGTCAGCTTGCCCTGTCTGCGACCCAATCACCGGCAACACGATAGCGTGGACCGCGACAACTCAGGCGGCATCGCGCACCGCTTCGGCAAACCGGTCCGCAGCGAGTGGCGGATAATAGAGATAGCCTTGCACGATCCGACAGCCTTCCTGCACGAGCGCGCAGAGCTGCTGTTCGGTTTCCACGCCTTCGGCGACCAGAGTCAAGTCCAACGCGTTGGCCAGGCGAATGATCGCGCGGGTGACGGTCGGATCGTGACTCGGGTCACCGAAGGTATCGACGAAACGTTTATCGAGCTTCAGTTCCGCGATCGCGTAACGATGCAGCAACTCGAGCGAGGAGTAACCCGTGCCGAAATCGTCGATCGCAATCCGCACACCGAGCACTCGTAGTGCATTGAGGGTATCAATGACCGATTCGCTGGGTTCGAGCAAGACCCCTTCGGCCATCTCCACGGTCAGTTGGCTCGGCGAAATCGCGTAGCAATCGACTAAATCCCGCAACAGTCGAACCAACCGGCCACCGTGGAGTTGCCGCGGGGAAACGTTGACGGCCAAATTGCCGAGCACGACCCCTCGGCGTTGCCAACAGGCGAATTGGGCAACCGCCATCTCGATCATCCAATCGCCAATCCGAGCAATCAAGCCAACCTGCTCGGCAATCGGCACAAAATCATTCGGTGCGATTTCATCGTCACGACCATCGCGCCAACGAAGCAAGGCCTCGGCACCCACGATCGCACCGCTTCGTACATCCACTTGTGGTTGATAGAGAACGCTGAATTCATCGCCATCCAATGCCACACGGAGTTCCTTCTCGAGCGATGTCCGCCGCATCACCTTGATTCGCATATCGTCGGCGAAAAACTGGAACTGATTCTTACCCAGCTCTTTCGCCCGATACATCGCGGTATCGGCATGCTCGAGCAAGGTTTCGGCATCGCCACCATCGGTCGGAAACACCGCCGCGCCGGCACTGGCCGATACCGAAAATTCACAACCCCCGACCGAATAGGGCTCGATCACGGTTTGGATCATACGGCGCAAGGACTCCGTGGCCGGCGCTAGCGCCACATTCTCCAACAGTAACGTGAATTCGTCACCGCCAAGCCGCGCCACCGTATCCTCTGCCCGCACAACCTCGCGCAGTCGTTTGGCCACTTCGACCAAGAGTTGATCCCCTGCGGCATGCCCGAAGCGGTCGTTGATCGACTTGAAATCATCCAAGTCCAAAAAGACCACCAACAACAGATACCCGTGCCGTTTGGCAATGTTGATGGCGTGCTCGAGACGGTCCAAAAACAAGCTCCGAGTCGGCAAACCGGTCAAGCTATCATGCGTGGCGAGAAACTCGATGCGGCGTTGGGAATGTTCAATCGCTGTCATATCCGTAAAAATCCCAACGTAATTCGTCACCTTATCGGTCTCGTCCCGGATACCATTCACGGTCAGCCATTCCAAATACACCTGACCGTTCTTGCGCCGATTCCAAATCTCGCCCTGCCACCAACCCGTCGTTTGGAGCTTGTTCCACATCGCCTCGTAGAACGCGTCGGAATGACGTCCGGAGCGAAACAAGGCCGGCGTTTGCCCGATTATCTCGTCACGCGTGTAACCCGTGACCTGGCAAACAGCGTCGTTCACGGTCAAAATGCGCGTCTTTGCGTCGGTCAGAATCACGCCCTCACCGGAGCGATCGAACACTTTCGCCGCCAGACGTAACGTCTCCTCGGCACGCGTTTGTTCGGTGACGTCGTGAAACTCCGTCACCAGCACGACCTCGCCCTGTTCAAGCA
>CAZWQC010000173.1:0-3764 GCA_964635785.1 uncultured Ectothiorhodospiraceae bacterium | reverse complement strand
CCGCCGCGATTGAAGATACCGCTCGCGGCCGCCGACGATGACGCGATGCTCCGACACCACTGGTTGATCGGCGGCCAGCGCGGCGGCGTCCGCATCGGCGAACGCCCTTGCGACAGATGGCGAAAAGACGTCGTCATCACAGGTTCCCAACACAGCGCCGCCAGCTAACGCGAACAGTTCGACGAAGCGCGTGTTGATCAGCCGGTAGCGCCCCTGTCGATCCTTGACGCTATAGGCGACACCGGCCTTTCGCATGAACTCAGCCACACCGCCGCCGACTTGCCCCCATGCCTTGAAGACTGCACTGTCCTCTGTCGGCTGCACCAAACCCTTTTCTATTATCCCCGCACCGGGCACGCGTGGGCAATTCCGAACGTTCTTCAACATGACCGATCACGCTGGCATTATCGAGCAAACATCGAGAAACACTGCGGGTATCGAATTCTCCGCTTCGTTTTCACCGCGCATCTTCGCCTTGCAATAGAGCGAAAGAGCTTTCGATGATGATGCGCAAGCCGCGGCGCAATGACAAATACACCCAACAATCGCCGGTGTATTTTCTCGGCCAACCGGGCAGCCGAACGCCAACCCAAATCAACGCGAATGCCACGACCGACAGCGCCCGCTCAGACGCGAGCCCAAGGTCGACCGATGTTAGCCCGCGCCTGGATTCGGTATCATGCACCGGCAGTGCCGGTCCGCCGCCATGCGCAGGCCAAGCCTCGGCCAACATGCACCGGACACGGTCGACAGTCACGGTCGCGGAAGTTTGGTACACCAGTTGCATCCACGCCCGCATGTTCATTCTCAACCCGATTGACACAGTGAGGAAAAACGCAATGACGGCAGAACAACCCGTGGATTCCCCGAGTTTTCCCAACAGCCCCTTCGGCTATACCGCACGTCCCGGGCACCAGGACCGGGTCGAACCGACACCCTATCGCATGGGTTTGGTTCTGGTGATTTTGCTCATCCCCATGGTTCTGGGTATTTTCTGGTATCTCGTCGCACGACCGGCCGGAATGGATGTCGCGACTTCGCCCCCGACACCCGAAGCAGATATCACGCCAAACAACGACCCAGTCCCGCCGTCGACTGCGGAATCGGTCGCCGCTAGTGATTTAAGCCCTGACGAGACAGACGCAATCCACCAAGCGACACGACCGAGCGCTGGCGAGGTTGTGAACACCGCGTTGGAAACCATGGCGAGCGCAACGGTACCACTCGAGGAGCCCACCGACTCGAGCGTCCGCGATGAGGCGATGAACCTGCCGGTCGAGGCAGCCAGCGACGTTGCCACGGAGCTTGAGATCACCACGCCCGAAATCGAGTTACTCCCGCTGCCGGCACCCGGCAAAGAACGCATCGCTTGGGTACAACAGCGGTTGACCGAGCAAGGCTATCGTCCAGGACCAATCGACGGTTTTTGGGGACAACGCACCGCTCGCGCGCTAGCAAAGTTCCAGCAAGCCACGGGACTTTCCGCGACCGGGGAATTGAACGAGGCAACCCTCGCCGCCTTGCGTATTCACTAACTCAGTGCCTGGCATGACTGAATCTCGCAAGACGTCGCGGCACCTTAAGTTCCACGATCGATGGTCGCATCAACTCTCGCGTCGCTTCCCCGCGGGGGAAGCGACGCAGCAGACCTTTGTGCAAAGAGCTTTTGCAACAATGATGAACACGCATCAAGATGCGCTTTGCTCGAGCGCCGGGACTGAAGGCGATTGCCTGAAAAATTCATCCCAACGAATCACCCATGGATCGTCGAGGCACAGGGACGTACCTCATCGAACGAGCGCGGGTGACCACAACCACCAACCCCGCCGGAGCAACGCACAAGACCGCCCCAGTTTGGCGCACACCTGCACTCTAATTGCACCGTTCGTCGACCCTGTCATGCGCTCATACCGGGACTTCACCCGATCTCGCCCAAACGCAACATTGGACGATCGTCACCAACGATTCGACCCTCGATGCCGCCGAGTCCTTAGATCGCCGCACGACCTGCACCGGTTGCGCTGACACCGGCAGCTCAGGCATGCTTGCCCGGAGTAGGCCCACGTAGCCGCTCGCCCGATCGCTGCGGCATACACGCTAGGTGTCGCCGAAATCGCTCGAGCAACCGCAAGGCCACCTTAGCTCTTACGAACGAATCGACAAGTCAACCGATAACACCGAAGATGCCAGAACCCGTCCAAAGTTCTCTCGTTACAACGATCGACGCTTGGCTGAACACGATTTCCGGCGTCATTTGGGGACCGATCACCTTGGTGCTATTGCTCGGGATCGGCGTCTATCTGACCGTTGGCCTGCGTTTTATGCCCTGGCGGCGCATTGGCTATGCGTTCGTTTTACTCGCTCGCGGTCGCCGACCCAGTCCGAGCGGGGGCGACATTTCGGCCTTTCAGGCATTGATGACCGCCCTGTCGGCAACTATCGGGACCGGCAACATCGCCGGCGTTGCCACGGCCATTGCCATCGGTGGTCCCGGCGCCGTATTTTGGATGTGGATCACGGCGCTATTTGGCATGGCCACCAAGTATGCCGAAGCCGTGCTCGCCGTACGCTACCGGGAGGTCGATCCACTCGGGCATTACGTCGGTGGGCCGATGTACTACATCAAAAACGGATTGGGGCAGAACTGGAGCTGGCTGGCGACGCTATTTGCCACCTTCGCCATGGTCGCTGCCTTTGGTATTGGCAATACCGTTCAAGCCAACTCGGTCGCCGATGCCACCCATGCCGTGCTTGGCGTACCCACCTGGATATCTGGCATCTTGATGGCCGTGATCACCGGCATTGTCATTATCGGCGGAATTCGCCGGATCGCCGAGGTGGCCGAACGCTTGGTGCCCCTGATGGCTGCGGTCTACGTGCTGGGTTCGGTAGCGATCGTCGCACTCAATGTGTCGGCGGTACCCGGCGCCATCGCGACCATTGTCGGCGATGCATTCACCGGCAGTGCCGCAGCCGGTGGCTTTTCTGGTGCTAGTGTTTTGCTTGCCATTCGCATGGGTGTGGCCCGGGGCATTTTCTCCAACGAAGCCGGTTTGGGCAGTGCCCCGATGGCCCACGCCGCAGCACGCACCGATAACCCGGTACAGCAGGGCATGATCGGCATGCTCGGCACCTTCATCGACACCATCATTGTCTGCTCGCTAACCGCCTTGGTGATCATCATTTCCGGGCTGTGGACCGGTACCGACGCCAGCGGTGAACCCTTGAGTGGCGCACCGCTGTCCGCCGCGGCGTTCGTCTTTGGATTGAACGACATCGGCGGCTTCGTGGTCAGCTTCGGGCTGATCGTCTTTGCTTTCACTACAATTCTCGCTTGGAGCTATTACGGTGAACGTTGCGCCGAGTATTTGTTTGGCGTGCGGGTCATCATCCCTTATCGCCTACTCTGGATTGCAGCCTTACCCTTAGGGGCAATGGCGGACTTGGGATTGGTCTGGCTGGTCGCGGACATTCTCAATGGCTTGATGGCGATTCCGAATCTCATCGCCCTAGCTTTGCTTGCACCGGTCGTGTTCCGCCTGACCCAAACCGCACTTAAACCGGGCTAACTCATGTCGAATCCGCCTCCGCTTACCCCCTGGTTACCGACCGACCTCGAAGCGCAAGTGCAACGTGCACTTGCCGAAGACCTCGGCCCAGGCGATCTCACCGGCCGCTTGATTGCGCCCGAGCATCACGCCGACGGTTTCATTCTGGCCCGGCAGGCGGGTGTGCTCGCCGGTAGCGCTTGGGTCGACGCCGTT
>CAZWQC010000172.1:1488-6230 GCA_964635785.1 uncultured Ectothiorhodospiraceae bacterium | reverse complement strand
CAATAAGTGCAGGGGCAAGGAAGTCTTGTCCGGTGGTAGTTCAGTGCAAGGAGAGGGATGAGAACCCGAAAAGAGGGTTCGACAAAATCGTCTGGAACGATTTTGAACGTCGCGCAGCGACGGCCCGCAGGGCGGAGGGCATGGATGCCCGGAGTCATCCCTCTCTCTCCACCAATAAGTGCAGGGGCAAGGAAGTCTTGTCCGGCAGTCAGTCAAGCACCACGCGCCCGTAGCTCAGTTGGATAGAGTACCTGGCTACGAACCAGGTGGTCGGAGGTTCGAATCCTTCCGGGCGCGCCAATTAAAACACTTTTCCAAACGCAACTCATCCGATCGATCTCTTGGTCAGACTTTGCCTGAGATCGGACAAATAAGCTATAGGGAATCGGGTGGGTCTCGTCAGCATTATCAATTTCATCGGTTCGTGTTCATCGGTTCTTGGCTTTTAAGGAGCGTACGGGAACTCACGCTTGTTAGTGCGAGGAATGATTGCTGGCGTTCGGATATGGACAACAGGGAAATTGGGGCGGATCAATCGCCGGCCCAACGTCAAGCCAGGTTGACCCCTGCCAATTGCCAACCACGCACATCATCCCAGCGCCAGCGCATGCACCGCGCATAGGGTATGTCAATTTGATTGAACTTATTTAAATCCCCCGCTAAAAAACCCAACAGCAATACCCGCATCACGCCGGCATGGGTAACGACGAGTACACGCTCTTCGTGCGTCAGCTCAGCGGTCTGTTCGGCCCATGCCGCGTTCACCCGGTTGGCGAAATCCAGCAGCGGTTCCGCTCCATCAGGACGCTTGTCCACCGGGTTTTGCAAAAACTCGGCATAAAACGCTGGATCGCGCGCGGCGACATCGGCGTGTTGCATGCCTTCCCACACGCCAAACCCAATCTCTTGCCAACGAGCCTCAACAAGTACCGTCAAACCGCGGGTTCTCCCAACCTCAACGGCGAACTCATAACAGCGGCGCAATGGTGAGGTCACGACGTGGGTGTAGCCACCGATCGGTATCGCCCGCATCTGCCGCCAGCCGGCCTCGCTTAGCGGGTCGTCCTGCCCATGCCCGCGAATTCTCCGCCCCCCGACCGGTTCCCCGTGACGAACAAAATCATAGACTGCAGTGACCATTCGATCGTCCCCTCCAACCCTCAATTGATTGTCTCGTACCGATCGCAGCAAACGGTGTTGTCATCCGTTCCCGTCCCTCCCCCCCAACCAACGGGGGAACGTTCGCTTTTTCGCGATGACGTCGAACTCCACATCTTGCAAGTCATCGCCCGAACACAACGCCTTCGGATTTGCCGTCAACTCGTCCCGATTCGCCCGGACAACGCTGCCTCCAACTCCAACACCGAGCCAATCGAGATAGGCGGCTCGCCACCACCAGGCCATGGGCTGTCGTCAGGATTGACCCACACGGCACACATGCCCGCAGCCATTGCGCCGCCAACATCGCGTATCGGGTCATCGCCGACATGCACCGACCGGTCAGCGCAGACACCGGCCTGCCGTAAAGCCTTGCAAAAAATCTCGGTGGATGGCTTCGCGGCCCCGACTTGAGCGGCGTACACCACGAAATCAAAGGCATCGCGCAAACCGATCTGCACCAGGTCCGCATTCCCGTTCGTCACAGCGCCCACCCGGACAACACGACGCAATCGCCCAAGCAACTCCAGCACACCCGGAAACGGTGACACTTGGTTGCGGTAGCGATAAAAAAGCGTCAGCGCAGGCGTTATCCAGGCGTCATCCTCACCAACTTGCGCACCAAGAGCGGCCATCGCTTGGCGCCGTACCCTCACCAGATCGTGCGCGATCTCCGGATGAGTGGCCAGAACCGCGTGCCGATGCCGCTGTAAACGTTCGACCGACCAGACCGCCGCAATGCGGGGATAGTGGACCGCGAGCCAGTCGGCCAACATTTGTTCCGCACGCTGCATAACCGGCTTGTTGTCCCACAGGGTATCGTCGAGATCGAATGTAATGCATTGCAACATGACAAAACCGCTCGTTGATGACGTTAACGGCACACAAACCCTTCCCTCGGCCCGCCATCCCGTTGCATCCGCGAATATCGTCCACGCTACCATGGCAATCCAAACACGTGCTATAGTTTGAACTTGCCAAATTCAACGTTGATCAGCCAAAGATCAGCGCCGGTTGGCCGGTGATGGTTGTGGGCTTGCCTTTTGCGCGGGGCGTTTATGAAAATCGCGGGTCGTATCTTTCTTTCGTTCTCTTTGCTCACCGTTTTGGCTACCGTCATGGTGGGCTTGGCGATCACCTATGGCAGCAGCCGCTTCATCACGTCCGCGACTGACGCCCGCATCACCCACACGCTGGACTTGCTCGAGCACGAATTCAAGTTTCTGTACAATCACCTCGGGCAGGATACCGAATTTTTGGGCAAAACCCTAGCCGAACTCGGCAGTGCGGGGTTACCTTTGGATGCCTTCAATACCCAAGTCGAACAGCTCTTTCGAGTCTTCCTGCGTAGCCGACCGGACTATTTCAAAGTGACACTAGTGAGCCCGGACGGCAGCGGAAGTGAGTTGGTCCGGGTTGGACGAGTCGGTGGTCGCATCGTCGTCACCCCAAAACGACAGTTGCGCACGTCACGTCAAGACGACGTCATCGAGCGAGCCCTGACCGATCTTGCCCAGGACATCGCGTTTTCCCGGATCCAACTCAACCGCGAGAACGGTGAACTCGAACAACCGCTGCGTCCCGCGTTGGACGCGGCCAAGACGATCATCACCGAGACACGAGACGCAATCGGCGTCATCGTCATCAGCGTCGGGATGAATAACGTGTTTACCCGGATGCAGGATTTCGCCGATACCGACGCGGCTCTCCTTCTCGCCTGCGGTCAAAACGGGGAAATCATCATGCACCCGAATTCCGCACTGACGTTTGGCGCCAATTGCGGTGGTGAAGGCGAAACCTATCTGATTCAGGAACAAATTCCTGCGGCAGCGGCATTGCTGAACGGTCAAGCTGACGAAATCCGGCCGGGCCCACAAGCCCTTCGTCGGCTCGATGCCAGTCTCGGTCGGTTGCGACGACTTAACTTGCAAGCCACGCCGAATGGCGGCTTGATTCTTGGCGTGCTTGTCTCGCGCAAGACCTTGCAAGCCAACATTGCCCAAATTCACCGACAAAGTGCCGTTTTGATCTTGGTATTCGCCTGTGTCGGCTTTGTTTTGGCCCTCGTTCTAGAGCGCCGCGTCAGCGGTCCGTTGCGTGAACTCACCAACGCAGTGCGCCGCATCGCGCGTGGAGATCCCAACCAAGGACTGCCGGCACATCGGCATGACGAGATCGGCACGCTAGCCCGCCGAATCGATAGCTTGGTGAAAAAACTCAATGCCAAAATCAAGGCACTGGACGAGCAAGAATTGCGCTTGAAAGGGCTGATTCAAAGCTGTAACGACGCAATCATCGAAGTGGATGAGACCGGCGTCATCGAGGAATACAACCGTGCCGCCCAAGCGCTGTTTGGTTATTCAGCCGAAGAGGTCATGGGACACAATTGGAGTATGCTGATCGTCACCGGCGATGCCGATCACACCGACTTAAATCCCTCGCGTTATGTCGCGTTCGGGGAAAATCGGGTAATCGACCGTGGTCAACGTGTCCAAGGCCAGCACAAAGATGGCCGCATGCTGGACTTAAGCCTTGCGGTACACTCGTTCGAGTTCCATGAGCAGCTCAAGTTTACCGCCACTTTGCATTTGCTTGACGAGATTGGAGAACCCGCCATCCCGACCCCCAGCTGACTTTTTCCTCGTCGTCATCGATGACCGAACCTCGAGCTCCCTACATCGGCCGTTTTGCCCCCTCGCCCACCGGTCCCTTGCACTTCGGCTCGTTGGTCACGGCCTTGGGTAGCTTCCTGCAAGCACGCAAACTCGGCGGGCGATGGTTGGTACGCATCGAAGATATCGACCAACCCCGCGTCATACCTGGCGCCGCCGACCAAATCCTGCGCAGTCTCGCCGCACACGGCTTACACCCCGATGGCGCAGTACTGTTCCAACGACAGCGGATCGCCGCCTATGACGAGGCGCTGCGGCTCCTCAACCGCCGCAGGCTACTTTACGCCTGCACCTGTTCACGCAAGACCCTGCGCGAAACCGCTCGGATCGGTTCCCTCGGACCGACCTACCCCGGCACCTGTCGCGACCGTGACCATCCGATCCGCCCCGATACGGCCTTACGCGTCATAACCGACCATCGCGAATGGGGATTTCATGACGGCGTGCAGGGTTGGATCAGTCAACGCCTAGCGCAGGACGTCGGCGATTTCATCCTCCGCCGTGCCGATGGTCTGATCGCCTATCAACTCGCGGTCGTCGTCGATGACCACGACCAAGGCGTCACCGAGATCGTGCGCGGTGCCGATTTGCTCGACTCCACCCCAAGACAGCTTTTCCTGCAATACCATCTAGGCCTGGCGACCCCGCGTTATGTCCATCTGCCGGTCGCCCTCGATCCGCTCGGTCACAAACTCAGCAAGCAAACCGCTGCACCACCACTACAAGACCACCAAGCACCGGCACAGCTGTGCGCCGCACTCAAGCATCTCGGTCACCCACCCTTCGCAGGAGCCGAACGTGCCTGCGTCACCGCCATCCTGAACTGGGCCATCGCGCATTGGGATCCGCGTCGCATTCCGACAACCCGTGCCCTAACCGCAACTGCATTGGGCCTCGATAGGCGTGCGCCGG
>CAZWQC010000172.1:0-1478 GCA_964635785.1 uncultured Ectothiorhodospiraceae bacterium | reverse complement strand
CACCAATCAATGCGGTCAATACGGTACCTTGCACGAACGATAAACCCGAGCGGCAGAAAAACCACTCGGCAGCACCATCACTGCCGCTTGCGAACGCATCCTGCGTTCTTTTCGCCGCGCACGCGTTCGAAATTGCCGATGATCAATGCTCCATTTGACGAAAGCCGCCTATACTACATCTCGCAGTCCATTCACTTGCAACTGACGAGGTAAAGTCGCTCATGAACATGACCAACAATATCGGCGCAAACGACAAGCTTGCGCGTATCGGCATCGGCCTGTTCCTTCTGCTTTTCCCGCTTGGTTTCGTCACGCCGGGCGCTGACTGGGAATGGCTCACGACGTGGGGTTGGCTAGGCGTCGTTTTGATCGGCACCGCCCTGTGGGGCAAATGCATGCTGTATAGCGTGCTCGGAATCAACACCAACGCGAAGAAAGCCGAGTAGTTCCCGCGCTACCTGCGGTTCGATCGGGAACGCAAAGGGTGATTATTAAATCGCCCACCAATACTCTCCCTGGCATTGGTGGCCAACGGCAAGCCCGGCTTTTGCCCGGGCTCGCCTCACGCGGCTTGACCCCGCGCCGGCACATCCATGGCCTGGACAATTAATCCGGCTTTTTAATTGCCGGGTTAATAGAACCAATCGTTGCAAACCGTGTTGTCGTTCGCCCCCGCAACAAGGTTGGTGTACGGGTTGACTGAGTTGTTTGTGTGGTCAAACTCGAAAAGTCGACGTGATACCGCACGTTTTCGTTTACAACACGAGGGCATGCCGCCGTACAGTGTCGATGACTCCTGTCGTTCTTACGCTACGGTCGAGCCGCTCGGCAACGCTGTCTGTTGGTAGGTGGTGTGTTTTTTATGTTTACTGCTGTTTTCCCGCGCTGCGGTCATCCCCTCCGGCACCTCTGCGTTGGCTTGTGGTGCCTGCTGTGCGCTTCGGCCATCGCCGCAGACGATCTACCGGTCATGATCACCCGTGATCTGGCCCAAATCACGGTAACCCATGGTCAAACTCCCGTCATCATTCGCCGCGTACAGGACATCGAGCATACGCTGACGCCCGCTTGGGCGCGCACCTCTCGGCGCTGTCCCCCACAGTGTGTTCAGCCGGCCACTCTTGGGCGCGGCGTCCAGACCATCGAAACCCTGGAACTTCTAAACTTTTTGCAGCGCAAAGAAGCCGGCGAACCCATTCGCGTGATCGATGCCCGTACCCGGGAATGGGCCGAACAAGGCACCATCCCCGGCAGCATCAATGTCCCGTGGACCGAAGTTACCCCAGCTCAAGCGGCGCTACCCGAAACGATTGCCAGGCATTTGCGCCGTTTTGGCGGATGTCACCACCAGGATCGCTGGGATTTCTCCCTCGCCGACATGCTGGTGGTTTATTGCAATGGCATGTGGTCCGACCAATCGCGACTGGCAATCGAAAGTCTTCTGGCCGCCGGTTACCCGAGTACAAAATTGAAATGGT
>CAZWQC010000171.1:0-6257 GCA_964635785.1 uncultured Ectothiorhodospiraceae bacterium | reverse complement strand
CCTTGGACCAATCGCGCTGTATAGGCTGTGGACGCTGTTACAAAGTCTGTCCTCGCGATGTGTTCGAGCTGCTGGATCGAGAGGCTTTGGATCTCGACTTCGGTGATGATGATGGTGATGATGATTTGGATGACGAGGATTTAAGTATGGTCATGGGGCTGAAGGATGAGATGGACTGTATCGGCTGTGAGGCCTGTTCACGTGTCTGTCCAAAAAATTGTTTGAGTCATGCGCCCGCAGTGCTCGCGGCGTGAACGAGGGGTTAGGCGATTAGATGATGCGGCGCACAACCGAGGTGCCAGCGATTGGTATGATTGGCAATTGGACGACGGCAACGGGAGATTGACGCGATGGAATCCTTGGCGGGAACATTCGATTTACCTGAACTCGATTCGGCGGAAGCCTTTCTGCGGCATTTTGGTATCGCCTATGAGCCGGCGATCGTGCAAGCCTATCGTCTACCGTTGTTGAGGCATTTCCGCGCGGCTTTGTCGTCAAATGCAGCGCCGGCAGACGCGGATGCTCGGCAAACGTTTTATGCCGACTGCCTGGCGCGCGCCTATCAGCGTTTTGCCAATCGGGAGGGCCGCGGGGAGCCAAATGATCTCGTCGGGAGTGGCTGTGGTGGTTGCCAGATGGCAGCCGCATCGAGTTGCTCACCGACGGCAATGATCGGCGGTGAGCCGATTTATGACTATGGTGCGGCGGTTCGAGTAATTCGTACTATTCACAATGACGGTACCGTACCAGGCCTGCCGCGGGGACGCGTTTTGGTGAAGCGGGGAAGCGTCGGCTTTGTACGTAACGTCGGTAAGTATCTACAAGACCAGACCGTCTATTCCGTGCATTTTATTGACGAAGATCGCGTCGTTGGTTGTCGTGTCAGTGAGTTGCAATGCGCCGAAATGCCGTGGCTGGAGAGCCGCTTTGAGTATCGTGACAAGGTCTGTGCTGACATTGATTTGGGTATCTCGGGCGAGGTGTTGGTGCAAGCGGGTGAAATTGGCGAAGTCATGAAAGTCTTGCGTGACCATTCGGCCGGCGTGACTTATCATGTCTTGTTCGTTGGCCGACCTTTGTTGCAAGTGCCGGAAACGGCGTTGGTACCGGTGGATGCGTTATAGAGTGATTGTACAGTGCATGATGATGTGATGACAGTGACAGGGAGGGTAGAGGCTGAGACGGACGCGATTTATCGGTACCAGCTTCTGTATGCGGCGATTGGCATGGGATTTAGCGATGTTGCGGCAGTGCCAGAAACGCGGCGGGCAGAATTAGCAGACGTCGCTCGAAAACAGGTCGACCAACAGGTGCGAGTGTTGAGTAGCGCACGGGCAGCGGAAGTAACCGTACCGGTAGCGGCTGTGGATACGGCGGTGAAAGCGGTACGGATGCGTTATTCGGATGATGTCGCGTGGCGCGAGGATTTGGCGCGCAATGGTCTGGACGAAGCGATGCTGCGACTGGCGTTGCGATGTGAACTACAGTGTACAGCGATACTGCGCCAAGTCAGCGAAGCGGGTGCCTCAATCGGGTCGGAAGCGGTCACTGCCTATTATTGCGCCCAGCAACAGCGGTTTACGCGGCCTGAGCAGCGTAAAGTTCGGCATATTCTGGTCACGATCAACACAACCTTGGCAGATAATGATAACGATCTGGCCTACCATCGGATCACCGAGTTAGCCGCGCGTCTCGCTGGTTGTCCGGATGCGTTCGCGGATGAGTTCGCAAGGTTGGCACAACGGTATTCGGAGTGCCCGAGCGGATTGCATGGCGGATTGATCGGCACGGTACCCCGCGGTCGTTTGTATTCCTGTTTGGATGCCGTGTTGTTTGGTCAGGAGAAGAACACGCTCAGCTCGCCGGTCCAATCGGAAATCGGTTGGCACTTGCTATGGTGCGAAGACATCTTCCCCGAACAGGTAATGCCACTAGCCAGCGTCAAAGATAAGATTCGCGACCATCTTACGCAGCAAGCACGAAAAAATGCCCAGGCTGCGTGGCTGGCGAGCTTACCGTGACCCTGGGCTTGTTGGTTAGGGGGATGCGTTTAAGATTGACCGACAGCCTCGCGGCGATCGATGACGCCGTTGGCGCGGTGCCATCCGCTTGCTGGCGATTGCAGGTATTGGCAAATGTAACGGCGGCTTGCGCGGAGCAAATGGCTGTGAAGTATCTGATGAATGTTCGGATCGTCTCGCCGGGGAAACTGTTTCGACAAAATTGGTGTCAGGGCCGTATCGCCGTGACCAGGAATACCGGATACGTGCGGGCCGGCAAGTCTCGCGTCGGGTCGGCTTCGCGTTCGACTTCGTAGACGGTCTGAAAATCGATTGCAGTAAAACCGACTTGCGTTAATTTTTGCCCCAAGTCGTCGCGTTCGAATCCAAAATGCATGACACCGGTATTGACCGGATGGAAAGTCCCATCTTCGGAGTCAAGATCAGCAAGCGCGATTCGTCCACCGGAATGCAACAATGCGAAAAACACGGATAGAACGTCAAGCGTGTTGGCAACATGATGCAGGGTCATGCTGCTGGCAATGAGATCGAAGCGCTCCGACCATTCCCCCATTGCTTGCTCGTCGCGGATCAGGCGTGGTTCGATCCGCATCAGACCCTGTTCGAGGATCTTCTTCTCCAACTGGTTGAGCATGGCGGGCGATGTGTCGGTGGCAACGATGCGGCCTTGCACGAGCTCGTAGAGATAGAGCGAGATCAAACCGGTGCCGCAACCGAAATCGAGCAAGGTGTGTACCGGTCTGTTGCCCAAGTAGGCGTCAATATGATGGGCTACGCTGCGAGCGATCGCAACTCGAGTTGGACTTTGGTCCCAGTCGGCGGCGACGCCGTCGAAATGATCGATGGCTTGTTGATGGGGTTCCATTGGGGGCCTTGCGGTTGATTGAAGGGGTATTGAGTCTCAGTGGTGGACGGTGGGTTCCGTCGTGTAATAGGTCGCGCCTGAGCCATTGGCGAGTTTGGACCAGGCGTTGCAAACTGCGCAACGTGAGGGCTTCGAGAGGACAACGGCCGGTATGGTATGGGATCAGTGTAACAAGAGCGTTTCATCGCCACCATCGACCCGGTCGATGGTGGCGCCCAGCGACATGTCGCGACCAACTGGCCGCGTTCGTCAAGCGTGAGAGTGACACGACCAAGGCATCGGACTCGGTGTCCTCGGTGATCGTGAGGGCTCGCTTTACCTGAGGTTGCTCATCGCTGCAGCTCATTGTCTCGATAATGCCTATCAGTCCAGCATCGAGGCAGACTTTCTCCCGATGGAAACGTCAAATCGGTTTTGGCGAACTTTTCCGGATCCTGCAGCTCCTCCCCGTAGTGGAGACGTCCGACGACCATGGACTTGTCCAACGCGGTAGCCGCTGAGGTTCTGTTGTTCGCTATGGCCTGACCGCTACCCGCGAGGTCAGGCGCGAACCATTGAGATCCCTTAATCAACTAGCACTATGACCTCCGTATCAAACGATTCATGAGTTTTTGTGCCTTTTCCCCTGCGGGGGGCGGGCAACGGGGTATTCTGTGAGAGCGGGATTGCCCGATGCCGGAAGGGGTATCGTTCGTGACCGTGCTTGTCAACGCTTTTCTGCCCCAGCCTCGGCAGACGCGTTCGTCTTAATGACGGGATCGCAGCCGGTTTTTTAGTACAGCCTCATCATCTGCGTTCAACAGCGTGAGGTCGTACATTGAAACCGTGTTACTCGAAGCAAACGACTGTGCTCGCTTCGTTCGCACCGGACCGTCCTGACACAACCGCTGGAAGTGCGCTTGCTCGTGGTCCGACTGGGTAGGGGCGAGGGTCTGAACGTAAACGGCGACCGAAGGCAAACTCGTAGGATCGGTACAGGCAAATCCTACGAGTCAGTACGCCCATCACAGGCGATTGAGTGCAACAAACTGAGCCTCATCATCCGCAATCGGTCAATGTCAGCTCCCGCATTTTAGTGATGACGACTCGGCCGGTGATGCTCAACGAAGTTCCCTACAAGTCCACCAATATCGTCCAATGCGGCTTCGACACTGGTTAGTAGGGTGATATCGGCCCAGCTCTCCGCCCGCTCGACTTTGCTCTGTGCAGTCACCTGCAGTGGATGATGTGTGGACATTTTGTTCTTTGCCTTTCCGTTGGCTCGCTGAGCTGCATCGATAAGGCCCTCTTCCAATAACGCGTAGGCGTCATTATACGAACGATAAGTAGAAAAATGCATAATGGTTCTCCACAATAGATAAGTATTGATTTCCCAGCGAGTCCACCATTCCTTGGCAGCGTCGCTAGCGAGTCACGAGTGAGGCTTAACAGCAATATCGGGCTTGATCAATAGAACAGCTTAATGATCTGATAAAAATTGTGCTAACCGAAACTCGTAGGTTAAGTCTAGAAAGATAACGCTGTTTTGCAAGCTGAACTTTCTCTTTAGCTGATTTGCGTCACTATTTAAATGGTTGGCAGTTCTTGCAATAAATTGCACTGTTTCTAACGCATAGCAAATAGGTATCCGCCACAGGGGATAATGGGTTTCGTCATGCAAACCACTGTCGATAAACGGGAATCTATCCATGGTGCGCGCCCTGTTGGCGCCATGTGGCGGCGACCCGGCGTATTTGCTCGCAAGCTGTCGGAATCACGGTTTGCAACGATCGCGAACAGTTCGGTCCCCAATCGATTTCTTCCGGTTGGATTGCCAACAAAGCTCGCTGTTGCGGAAGGTTGTCGGTAAGGGTTGCAATCGCAAGTAAGTCACACAATCCGACTTCGTGGACGCTGCGACGCTTGCTGCGAGTCAACAGATCATCCATGGCTTGTCCGTGAAACCAGCGCATTGTGCCTGGGTTGGCGTCGAGCTGGCTTGCGTCAACGACAATCAGGTTCGGGTGCGACGCGATGGCATCGGCCAAGGTGAAGCTCAGCGTCCCGCCGTCCAAACAAGTCATATTCGGCGGGTTGGCTTCGCTGAGCGCGTTGATGACGTGCACGCCAACGCCTTCGTCGGAAAGTAGGGTATTGCCAAGACCGAGCACGAGTAGATCGGCCGTTGGTCGGGCATTTTCGTCCCAACACGCGGTTCGTGTCATATTCATTTGACTTATGCATCAGGAGTTGCTAATAAAGTGATATTCGCATCAATGGTTCAATTCGGCGTTTCCATCGAGGGGATACACCCGTGATGCAAGAGCGGCCTTGCTATGGCGCCTTTATTGATCAAGCACTGACGCGAATACGTAGGTGCGCTCGGCGAATGGGTCGAGCACGACGGCGCCGCCGGGGCGGCTCCGCGTTTTGTTTCCATGAATGACTTGAGGTTAAGACTATGAAACGGCTTGCTATCTTGAAAGAACTCACCGCGTCGGAAATTTTATCCATCTTGGCGGTTACCTTTTTACCACTATTCATTGCCTTAAAAATCCTCGGTGTGCTTTAACTACTTGGGTACATATCGAGTCGGTTTGTAGTAAGGATTGCGGTTTCAGCTCCATGCAACGCGTTCGATCCGCTACCCTACCGGGCTGCTGACGCAGTGGAAACACGTACATAAGATATTCCGACCTGGTTCGTTGTCAGGCGGTTATCCTTATGTGCCTTGTGGGGAAGGGTTCATACATGCTCCCTTCCCCATCTGTCTCAGTGAGTCAGGACGAAAGCCCACCGCGTTCGGCTCGAAGACCGGCATCGACTCCCCATCAACACACCTTAACCTTGAGCATTTCCTCCCCGTCAGGATCGGTCAAGTGGACGGCGCAGGCGATACAAGGATCGAAACTGTGAATGGTTCGCAGAATTTCCAATGGCTGATTGGTGTCCACGAGGGTGTGACCGGCCAGAGCCGCCTCGTAGGGTCCGGGTTGTCCTCGGTCATCACGGGGCCCGGCGTTCCAGGTGCTCGGGACAACAGCTTGGTAATTTGCGATCTTGCGATTTTCGATAACGATATAATGCGTCAATGCGCCGCGAGGTGCTTCCAGCGCACCCACGCCTTGGGCATACCTCGGCCAAGTCTTGGGATCCCACATGGTATCGTTGAACGTCTTGGTGTCACCTGAACGGATATTCTCGAGCAGTTGGTCGAACCAGTCGCCCATGTTGTCGACCATGAGCTGGGTTTCTAACGTCCGAGCGGCGGTACGTCCCATGGTCGAATACAATCCGGAAAGCGGCACGCCCAATTGCGCCAAGGTATTGTCGACCAGCGTTCTTGTTGTCGTGTCACCACGGCTGTACAACATCAACAAACGCGCGAGCGG
>CAZWQC010000170.1:5393-6264 GCA_964635785.1 uncultured Ectothiorhodospiraceae bacterium | reverse complement strand
GTCACCTGCTCTACCGACTGAGCTACCGGGGAAGAATTGAAGCGGAAAGTCTATGATCTTCGTTTGTCGCTGTCAACCCCTTGCCGATAAAAATGCCTTGCGAATTCGCTCGACCCCCGCGACGATGTCGCCCATTGCTGTGGCGAAGGAGACGCGTACGTGGTTGGGGCTGCCGAAGGCGCTGCCTGGGACGACGGCGACCCCCGCTTGGTCGAGTAGGAATTGAGCGAGTTCGACGTCGTCATGGATGTCGGGCAAGGACTCGATCGCGCCGGTCATGTCAGGGAATAGGTAGAATGTCCCCGTCGCCGGTTGGCAGGTGATGCCGGAAATCGCGTTCAATGCGCCGACAAGATAAGCATGCCGTTCGGCAAAGGCAGCACGCATCGACGCAACGCTGGTTTGATCGCCGTTCAGTGCCACCACCGCTGCCGCTTGTGCAATCGACGTGGCGTTGGAAGTACTTTGCGATTGGATTTTGGCCATCGCGGCAATAATGTGTTTCGGACCTGCCGCGTAGCCGATGCGCCATCCCGTCATGGCGTAGGCTTTCGAGACGCCGTTGATCACAACGGTCTGCTCGGCCAAGCGGGGGGCGACGTTGAGGATGTTGCTAAAACCACTGTCGCTGAAATAGAGATGTTCGTAAATATCGTCACTGGCGATGACGATCTGGGGGTGCGCCTGGAGCACTTCGGCCAACGCGAGCAATTCTTGCCGCGAATAGGTTGCTCCCGTGGGGTTGTTCGGGCTATTCAAGAAGAAAAGTCGCGAGCGCTCCGTGATCGCATCCGCGAGTTGAGCCGCCGAAATCTTGAAGCCGTTGGCTTGACTGGCGGGGACAAAGACGGGATCGGCATCGGCCAAGCAC
>CAZWQC010000170.1:1679-5383 GCA_964635785.1 uncultured Ectothiorhodospiraceae bacterium | reverse complement strand
GCACACCATCTCTGGGTAGGACACCCAATACGGCGCCGGAATAATGGCCTCATCCCCGGCCATGAGAATCGCTTGGCAGAGGTTGTAACAGCTATGCTTAGCACCACAGGAGACGAGGATCTGCTCGCTGCTGTAGGAAAGATGATTCTCCCGGGCCAATTTGTCACAGATCGCGTGCTTGAGTGCGGCCGTACCGGTGACGGGAGTATAGCGGGTATCGTCTCGATGTAACGCATCGATGGCGGCTTGCTTAATCGGTTCTGGCGTCGGAAAATCAGGTTCACCAGCGACAAGGCCGATGACGTCACGACCTTCGGCGCGCAAGCGATTCGCGAGGGCAGTCACCGCAAGCGTCGGGGAGGGTTGCACACGTTGCACGCGCGGGCTTAAGCGGATAGTCAAGTTCGTACTTCTCAGGTCAGTTCAAACGTTAGTAAAAATCGTTAGTAAAAATCAGTTCACGCGATCATCGTGACCGGATCGCCCCATCAGACAGCATTAGCAACCGATCGGCCAATCCTCGGATCATACCGCTAATCGACAAGAGCAAGTCAACGATGAAACGTACATTTCAATTAGCGGCGAGCTATGCCCCGGCGGGCGACCAACCGACCGCCATCGAAACACTGGTCGCGGGTCTTAACGACGGCTTGGCCAAGCAAACGTTGCTTGGGGTCACCGGTTCAGGCAAGACTTTTACGATGGCGAACGTCATTGCCATAACCAATCGACCGACGGTTATTTTGGCACCGAACAAGACCCTGGCAGCCCAATTGTACGGCGAGATGAAAGACTACTTCCCCAGTAATGCGGTGGAGTATTTCGTGTCGTACTACGATTACTACCAGCCGGAGGCCTATGTGCCGGCCTCGGATACCTACATCGAGAAAGACGCCTCGATCAACGAGCATATCGAGCAAATGCGCCTGTCCGCGACCAAAGCCATGCTCGAGCAACGCGATGCCATCATCGTCGCCACCGTATCCGCCATTTACGGTTTGGGCGATCCGCAGGCCTATCTGCGCATGATTTTACATCTGGTGCGTGGTGATTGCGTCGAGCAACGCCAAATTCTTCGTCGACTCGCCGAATTACAGTATACCCGAAACGATACCGAGTTGCGTCGTGGGACTTACCGTGTTCGGGGCGATGTGATCGATGTGCATCCGGCCGAATCCGATAGCGAGGCGGTGCGCATCGAATTGTTCGATGACGCAATCGATCAGTTGGCGCTGTTCGATCCGCTCACTGGTGAAGTCCTGCGGCGTCTACCACGCTATACGATTTATCCGGGCAGTCATTACGTCACACCACGCGAGCGCATTCTCGATGCGATCGAACAGATCAAGCTCGAACTCAAGGCGCGTTTGGATCACCTGCGTGACAACGGGCGCTTGGTCGAAGCGCAACGGCTGGAACAGCGGACGTTGTTCGATCTGGAGATGATGCAAGAGGTCGGTTATTGTTCCGGGATAGAGAACTATTCGCGTTATCTGTCCGGTCGTCAGGCGGGTGAACCGCCTCCCTGTTTGCTGGATTACCTTCCGCCCGATGCGCTGATGATTATCGACGAAAGCCACGTCACCGTCCCGCAGCTCGGTGCGATGTACCGCGGTGATCGCTCCCGCAAGGAGACCTTGGTCGAATACGGCTTTCGCCTACCCTCGGCGCTGGACAATCGACCGCTACGATTCGAGGAATTCGCCCGGATTCAACCGCAAACCTTGTTCGTCTCCGCCACACCCGGGCAGTTCGAACTCGAACAATGCGACCAGATCGTCGAGCAAGTGGTTCGCCCGACCGGATTGGTCGACCCGGAGGTCGAGGTACGTCCGGTTGCCACACAAGTCGACGATGTGCTCTCGGAGATTTACCTGCGAGTGGCCGTTGGCGAGCGTGTACTCGTCACCACGCTCACGAAACGAATGGCCGAGGATCTGACCGAGTATCTCGCCGAGCACGACGTGCGCGTACGTTATTTGCACTCGGATATCGACACGGTCGAACGGGTCGAGATCATCCGCGACCTCCGCCTTGGCCATTTTGATGTTCTTGTCGGGATTAACTTACTGCGTGAGGGGCTCGATATTCCGGAAGTATCCTTGGTCGCGATCCTCGATGCGGACAAGGAAGGTTTTCTGCGCGCCGAACGCTCGTTGATTCAAACCATCGGTCGCGCTGCACGCAATCTGCACGGCAAGGCCATCCTTTACGCCGACACCATCACCGGCTCTATGCAACGTGCCATGGCAGAAACCGAGCGGCGCCGGGACAAGCAGATCGAGTTCAATCGAATTCATCACATCGCGCCGCGCAGCATTGAGAAAAAGGTTGCCGATATCATGGACGGCGCTTATGCCAACCATTCAGCCACCGCGCCGAGCCGCTTTGCCGAGGTGGCGCAAGAGCGAGCGCACTACGGCAACCCGGCCGATCTCTTCAAGCAAATCGCAATCCTTGAGAAACAGATGTACCAACACGCCAAAGATCTGGAGTTCGAGCAAGCCGCCGCACTCCGTGACCAAGTTCGGGCATTGCAAGCTCAGCTCGCCGGTCATGGCGAGGCCGCAGCGCCGACCGCAACACTGCGCCAGCCAAGCAAGCGCCGACCATCGGCACGCAAAGGCAGAAAGCGCTCCACGCCCAAACGGAAGATGTAACGACACACATGGCACAATAATTGCTAATAATCTCTATGGTCGCGCCCGATGCGGGCCAAACGAGCAAGCAGGCCCGCAATCCGATCGGCAAAGCGTGTTGAATATCGCCTATAATTCGGAATCGATAGTGGAGCGACCGCCAATGACCGTGCTGTTCGTGTTCGCATGGCGTATCTTTTCAAGGAACACGACCTGCTTGTCGTGCACGGCTCGATGGGTAGATTATTGGTTGTTAACGCTGGAGTCGCCTGAATGGCAGCTATCCCGAGCAAGCCAACAATGATGGAAACAAACCCAACGTCAGCCGCAACATCGTCAGTTGTGCAGCTCCACCGGCGCCTGCTCGAGATCGAGCGTTTGGCCGGCGTGGGGAGTTGGGAGCTGGATCTGGTGAACAACGTACTGGTCTGGTCAGAACAGGTTTTTCAGATTTTCGCGGTCGATCCGGCAACGTTTCCCGGTACCTACGAGGCGTTGCTTGCGGCCATCCACCCGGACGATGTTGCCCTGGTCGACCAAGCCTATCGTCGATCTTTGGCCACGCGAAAGCCTTATTCGGTCGAACACCGAATCGTGACGACCGCAGGCCAGGTTAAATGGATGCACGAGAGTTGGGACACGGAATTCGGGTCAGACGGGCGGGCTTTGCGATCCATCGGCACCGTTCGCGATATTACCCAACAAAAAAACGACGAATTCGAGCGCTTGCGGATTCAACGTATTCTGCAAACCTTGAGTGAGACGAATCAAGCCGTGGTTCGTATCTCGGATCGGCAGACACTCGTCGATCGGGTCTGCGAGATTTCTGTCCAATTTGCCAACTTCGCGTTGGCTTGGATCGGTATCGTCGACGCTCACGGACAACTGCAACAAGCCGCCGTATGCGGCGACCAAGACTTCTTGGTCGAGGTACAACGCCAGGACCACGCGTTACCGAATTGCATCGGATTGGCATTTCAGACCGGTCGCCATCAAATCCTCGACCAGGCGGCATTGGCCCGCGAGCCTGCGGCATGGGCGCAAGCCGCGATCGACCGGGGATTT
>CAZWQC010000170.1:0-1669 GCA_964635785.1 uncultured Ectothiorhodospiraceae bacterium | reverse complement strand
CCGCGATCGGAACATTTCCTTTGCGGGAGCAGTCTCAGCTGGTTGGCGTGTTCGCCGTGTTTTCGATCGAACCGGATTTTTTTCGCGACGAAGAAATTCGGTTGCTCGACGAAATGGCCGGCGACATCTCGTTCGCTTTCGATAAGTTGGCACAGACGCAAGCCCTTGCCGAGAGCGAAGCCAAGTACCGGCTACTCGTTGAAAACCAGACCGACATGGTCGTCAAAATCGATAACGACGGGCATTTTCAGTTTGTCAGCCCATCGTATTGCCGCGCGTTTGGCTTGAACGAAGGCGAGTTACTCGGCCGCCAATTCATGCCGTTGGTTCACGTCAATGACCAAGCCGCAACCGCTGCCGCCATGACGCACCTGTATCATCCGCCACACAGTGTCTACGTCGAACAGCGCGCGTTGACCGTACATGGATGGCGCTGGATCGGCTGGTCGGATACCGCGGTGCTTGACGAGAATGGCGACGTCGTCGCAATCATCGGCGTCGGTCGGGATATCGACGATCGAAAAAAGGCAGAGATCCTGTTGGCCGACCGTGAAGCGCGGTTAAGCGAACTGGTCGAAAACATGAGCGATGGCGTTGCCGTGTTCCAGGCGGACCCCGAATACGATGACTTCATCTTTGTCGACATCAATCGGGCTGGCGAACGTCTCGCGGGAAACCACACACGCGAGCAGATTATCGGTCGTCGTGTCCGGGAGGTTTTCCCAGGCGTGGAAGACATGGGTTTGTTCGAGGTCTTCTGTCGGGTCTGGCAAACGGGTCGCTCAGAGCATTTTCCCGTCGCCCGCTACCAAGACAATCAGCTCGAGCTTTGGGCAGAAAACTATGTTTTCAAACTGCCAAGCGGTTACCTGGTCTCGATCTACAACGATGTCACCGAAAAGCGCCGCATCGAGAAGCAAAATCAAGAACTGTTGGAACGCTACCAGTTTGCGGCGATTGCTGCCCGACTGGGCTCCTGGGAACTTCTGATCAACACAAGCCAAGTACGCCTCGATGGAAACTGTCTTGCGTTGTTTGGCTATTCCACCAATGAAATCGGTAATGACTTGGACGCCTGGCTTGCGCAAATCCCTTTGTCCCACCGCAGTCGCGCCGCCGCGACCGTACAGGCCTGCATGGCTGGCGATTGCGCCGAGTTCTCCCTGTCCCTGCCCATTTTGCGCAAAGACCGGTCACCATGCTGGTTCGATGTCATTGGGCGCCGGGTCGAGGCCACATCAGCTGAGCAAACGGTGCGATTGGTGGGGCTGGCCATCGATATCAGTGAACGCAAACGCGCCGACGAGAAGATCCATTTACTGGCGTACTACGACCCCTTGACCGGACTCGCCAATCGCCGACTTCTGCGCGAGCGGGTGCAACAAGCCATCGATCGCGGTGCCCGCACCGGTAAAGCCGGTGCTGTTCTCATGATCGACTTGGATAATTTCAAGTTACTCAACGATACCCGCGGTCATGATGCCGGTGATGCGCTGTTGGTCACCGTGGCGCAACGACTACAACAGTGCGTTCGCAAGACCGATTTTGTTGCCCGCCAGGGCGGCGACGAGTTCGTCGTCTTGGTCGACGCGATCTGCGAGGACGCCGAACACGCCAGCCGCGAAGCTTGGGCAATCGCTCACAAGATTCAACAGCAGTTCAGTGCCGA
>CAZWQC010000169.1:0-6270 GCA_964635785.1 uncultured Ectothiorhodospiraceae bacterium | reverse complement strand
CGCGGTGGTGCCGACGGGTTGTCCTATACCGCCGGCGAGGTCGCCGGTGCGCAAGCCGCGTCCGAGGACGTCGCCCACCGCCGCTTCGACGGCATCGGCGAGCTCGGCGCGATTCAGGGTGTGGCGTAACATCATGGCGACCGACAAGATCGTTGCCAATGGGTTGGCGATTCCCTTGCCGGCAATGTCCGGCGCCGAACCGTGAATGGGTTCATACATGCCGCGGCCAGTGTCGTTCAGGGATGCCGACGGCAGCATGCCGATTGAGCCGGTCAACATCGCAGCGGCATCGGAAAGAATATCGCCGAACATATTGCCGGTTACCATGACATCGAACTGTTTTGGCGCGCGGACCAGTTGCATGGCGGCGTTGTCGACGTACAGATGTGATAGCTCGATGTCGGGGAACGCTCGACCGACACGTACCGCAATCTCCCGCCACAGCTCGGACACCTCCAAGACGTTGGCTTTGTCGACCGAACAGACCCGGCGCTGCCGTTTCGCGGCAGCGGTGAAGGCGACGCGAACAATACGCTCGATCTCGTTTTCACGGTAAATCATTGTGTTAAAGCCTTCCCGTTGGCCGTCGTCGGTATGGCGTATGCCACGTGGTTGACCGAAATATATCCCACCGGTCAACTCGCGCACGATCAGGATATCCAAGCCCGAGACAATATCGGGGCGCAAGGTCGAAGCGCTGACCAGTTCCGGGTACAAAAAGGCCGGGCGCAGATTGGCGAACAGGTTCAAACCGGCCCGCAAACCCAGCAGACCGCGTTCGGGGCGCAAATCCCGTGGTAACTCATCATACTGTGGGCCGCCGACTGCACCAAGCAATACGGCGTCAGCCTGCTTGGCGAGTTCCAGGGTCGTGTCGGGTAATGGATGCCCCACGGCGTCGTAAGCGGCACCACCAACGACAGCTGTTTCCGTTTCAAACGATAAGCCAAAACCGTCGTGCAGCGCAGCGAGCACTTTCTCGGCTTCAGCGACAATTTCCGGGCCAATGCCATCGCCGGGCAAAAGCAGAATTTTTGAGCTCATGGGTTGGTCTTTGCGGTTGGTTCAAGGGGAGCAAACAGCCAGGGCGCCTCTTGCCGACGACGGTCTTCATAGGCACGAATCGTATCGGCATGAGCCAATGTCAAGGCGATGTCATCGAGCCCCTCGACTAACCGCTGCTTGCGTGCGGCATCGATGCGGAACGTCAGGCGCTTCTGTGAAGGGGTGATTACGGTTTGTTGCGGTAAGTCGACCGTCAAGTGGTAGCCGGTTTGCTCGGCGACTTCGGCAAACAGCAGCTCCACAACGTCATCGGGTAACACCAACGGTAGTAAGCCATTCTTGAAGGCGTTATTGAAGAAGATATCGGCGAAACTCGGCGCGATGACACAGCGAAAACCGGCATCCGTCAAGGCCCAGACCGCATGCTCGCGGGAGCTACCGCAACCGAAATTCGCCCGGGCGAGCAGGATTTTGGCACCCTGGTAGCGAGGTAAATTGAGAATGAAATCAGGGTTTAGGCGGCGCGTCGAATGGTCCATGCCGGGTTCCCCATGATCGAGGTAACGCCAGTCATCGAACAGATTCGGCCCAAAGCCACTGCGTTGTACCGATTTTAGGTATTGCTTGGGGATAATGGCGTCGGTGTCAATATTGGCTCGATCCAGCGGTGCCACCAACCCCGTTACGATGTCAAATGCTTGCATTTCGATTCCTATCAACCAAACTTTCTCGCCACTAAGCCACTAAAACTCCCGCACATCGACGAAATGTCCCGCGATGGCGGCGGCCGCCGCCATGGCCGGGCTGACTAAATGGGTGCGCCCACCTTTGCCTTGCCGACCCTCGAAGTTGCGATTGGAGGTCGCGGCACAGCGTTCACCGGGAGCGAGCCGGTCGGCGTTCATGGCCAGGCACATGGAACAGCCGGGTTCGCGCCAGTCGAACCCGGCTTCGATGAAGACCCGGTCCAAACCTTCGGCCTCGGCTTGGCGTTTGATCGGGCCAGAACCGGGGACGACCATCGCCAATTTGATCGTGGTGGCGATGCGCCGGCCTTTGACCACGGCCGCGGCCGCCCGCAGATCTTCGATGCGGGAGTTGGTGCACGAGCCAATGAAGACTTTGTCCGGTTGGATCGCCTTGATCGGCGTGCCGGGAGTCAGCCCCATGTAATCGAGTGCGCGGCGGCGGGACTCGGCGACAATGGGATCGGCGATCGCAGTGGGATCGGGAACGGTTTGGTCGATACCCACGACCATTTCCGGCGATGTCCCCCAAGTCACCTGAGGTTGAATAGCGTCGGCAGCCAGGGTCACGGCATGGTCGAACGCTGCGTCGGGATCGGTCGTCAAGTCACGCCAGGCGCGCTCGGCCAAGGCCCAGTGTGCACCGGTCGGTGCCATGGGGCGGCCGCGAACATAGTCGATCGTTTTATCGTCGACACCGATGAAACCCGCCCGTGCGCCCGCTTCGATGGCCATGTTACAGACGGTCATGCGACCTTCTATCGATAGGTCGGTGATGGCGTCGCCGGCGAACTCGATGGCATAGCCGGTGCCGCCAGCGGTACCGAGGTGGCCGATAATGGCAAGCACTAAATCTTTTGCTGTTACGCCGGTACCCGCCTGACCGTCGACACGCACGAGCATGGATTTCGGTTTGTGCTGCCAAAGACACTCAGTTGCCAAGACGTGCTCGACTTCCGAGGTGCCGATGCCAAAGGCCAAGGCCCCGAGCGCGCCGTGGGTCGAGGTATGCGAGTCGCCGCAGAGTACCGTCATGCCCGGTAAGGTGGCACCTTGTTCCGGTCCGATGACATGGACGATGCCTTGGCGCGGATCGTCCATCGTGAACTCCAGTAAACCGAGGCTGGCACAATTGTTGTCGAGCGTTTCGACTTGTAAACGGGATATCGGATCGGCGATACCATCGACCCGTGCGGTGGTGGGGACGTTATGGTCGGGAACCGCGACGACCGACGCCGGCCGCCAGGGCTGGCGTCCAGCCAACCGCAATCCCTCGAAGGCCTGTGGGGAGGTGACTTCATGCACCAGATGGCGGTCGATGTACAACAACGCCGTGCCATCGGGTTCGGCGTGCACTACATGGGCCTCCCAGAGCTTATCGAACAGGGTTTTTTTGCTCACGCTGACATCTCCATTACACAAGCCCCCCATCCTAGCGTTATTCGGGTCGGAAAGCCAAGCCCGCGAAGGGGTTGGGCAGCCGCAGCGGGTCAGGTTGGAGCCGACGCGGTCCGGGCATGGCCTGATGCCATGGGTTGGTCCGGTTTCGCTTAGCGTGGCCAGCGTCGATGAAGGTCACCGATATGAGCCAGTAACGCGGCGAAGAGTGCGGCGGCGATCCCCGGCCAAGCGCTGTCGATCAGGGCGAGGTACAAGGCAAGGAGCAGGAAAACGCCGGACAATACGGTGTTGGTGATGTCGCCTAAAGGTAGTCCACGCCCGGTGAAATGGCGATACAACGACAAAGCGACGCCTTCGGCCAACAGAGAAGCCGCGATAACGAGGGCGATTTGTCCGGATTGAAACCACTCGGCCATCGAAGTCAAGCGACTTGCGACCGGGCGATGCCGGCCAGATGGCCGATGTTCTTGAAGAAAATCTTGGCATGCGCAAGCGGTTTGGCACGAACCAAACGCTTGTGCATATAGGCCTCCCAGGTCAGTTGTTGCACGTCTTCATCCTGACAGATGCTGACGAAACGCTCACGGCGACGGTCGTTCTTGTACCAGAAGCGTTGCATTATCCCAAGGATCCAGAACACTTGGCCGTGTGTCTTCATAAAGTGTTTGCGGGCGCTTTGTAAAACGCGGGCGTCACCGGTCGTACAGAACTGGTGCACGGCTTGTGCGGCCAGCCGACCGCTTGTCAAGGCATAAAAAATCCCCTCGCCGGAGGCCGGCGCGACCACCGCATCGCCGGCGAGAATGACATCGCGGCCATTGTCCCAGCGTCGCAATGGGTACAAAGGAATCGGCGCGCCTTCGCAACGTAAAGTTTCCAGGTGATCGAGTCCGGTGCTGGCACGCAAGTCGGCGACGGCTTGGCGTAGGGAGAAGCCTTTTTGGGCGGTGCCAACGCCGATGCTGGTGGTCTCGCCGTGCGGGAAAATCCACGCATAGAAATCGGGCGATAACACGCCTTGGTAATAAACATCGCAACGGCAATCGTCGAACTCGGGATGACCGGGGGCGGGTGAGCGAATGATCTCATGGTATGCCGAGACATAAGGGATCTGGTCGGCACCGGGAATGCATTGCTTGCCGACCAGCGAGTTGGCGCCATCGGCGCCGATGACCGCACGAGTGCGTGCCGTTTCGATGGCCTCGGTGCCATCGTCGTGCTTTACCGTGAAATGGACAATCGTGCTGCCATCGTCAGCATGACTGATTTCGCGGTAGCGTCCCATGCGCAGTTCTGCGCCGGCCGCAACGGCGCGTTCTCGCAGCCATTGGTCGAACGGTTCGCGATCGACCATCCCGACATAGCCGCCGTCGGCGATCGGCATGTCGACCTGTCGACCGGACGGGGCGATCATGCGTGCGGACGAGACATGGGCCACGAGTTGCGCCTCGGGGATATCGAAGTCGGTCAATGCCTGCGGAGGGATGGCGCCGCCGCAGGGTTTGATGCGCCCGCCGCGTTCCAGCAGGAGGACGTTTCGTCCGAGTTTGGCGAGATCAGTCGCGGCGGTTGCGCCCGCAGGTCCGCCGCCAACTACGACAGCATCGAAAATCGCTTGATTCGTCATATCTTTACCGTTACGAGCGGGATCCGCTATGCGTTTTCGCTCCGTTGCGAGTCAGCGGATCGTGTTCACGCGGTTCCTCGTCGCGTTAGGTTAATGTCTTGGGCCTGAATTGATCAGGTCAGGTTGCGCACAGCAAAAGCGCTGATCATCATACCGCTGACGTACACGCTCACACCTAATCCGCTCAGCCAAGTGGCGTGTTGCACTGGGTCGCGCAGAAAACGGGTCATCAGACCGACTTGTACAATGACGAGTGCCGCCACCGCAACCGCATGGACGGGCCGCTGCCAGTTTAGCAATAATGCGACAACGAACAACTGCGGAACGATCATGGTAATGCACGCAGCCCAGGCGGCGCCACGAACACCAAGTTGTACCGGTAGCGAGCGAACGCCCATGGCTTGATCGCCAGTGATCGCTTTGAAGTCATTTAAAGTCATGATGCCATGCGCGCCGGCGCTATAAAGGAATGCGAGCCACAAAATCGATCCCGGCGGAAAGCTGCCGCCCAGCATGACTGCAGCGCCGGTGACCCACGCCAATCCTTCATAAGAGAATGCCACCGCGCTGTTGCCCCACCAACCGTTCTGTTTCAAGCGTAGCGGTGGCGCACTATAGATCCACGCCAGAAACAACCCGAGAACGGTGGCGGCAAACACCCAGCGACCGAGGGAGGCGGCCAGCAACAACGACAACACGGTCCAGATGATCGCGATGTACAGTCCCCAGCGGCCCGGGATCTGGCCGGATGGAATTGGCCGATAAGGTTCGTTGATGGCATCGACATGACGATCGAACCAATCGTTGATGGCCTGGCTGGTAGCGCAGACCATGGGGCCGGCGAGCAAGATGCCCGCGACAATCAATAGTCCGTGTTCGCCGACAGGAACTCCGGAGGAGACGACGCCACAGCTAAACGCCCACATTGGGGGGAACCAGGTGATCGGGTTTAACAGCGTGATCACCGCACGCGGAGCTGGCAAGGACATAGTTTTTTTGTATCGGTGTTATTGCGGAAGTGACAGGCCGATGGCGCCAGCGGGCGCCGCTGAGATTGTACTGGGGTTTGGCAAAATTGCTATCGTCAATGTGCCTGGATTATTTCTCGGCGGTCGCATCCGCAAGCCCGTAGCGGCGCAATTTGACGTAGAGGCTTTGTCGGCTCAGACCCAGCAGCTCGGCGGCAGAAGCCCGATTGTCGTCGGTCAGCTCCAGCGCGGCCTCGATGCACAAGCGTTCGATCATGTCGGTCGATTCGCGGACGAGTTCCTTTAGTGGCACCCGCCCGACCAGCTCGGTCAACTGTTCGACAGATCGTGGTAAGTTGCGATTGCTGCGATTGGCTGACGCGACACGCGGGCCAACATTGCGGATCATGAAGCCGAAACAAGGGGGTTGAGTACTCAATACGCTCACTGCCGAGAGTTCGACGTCGGTGTCTGCACCATGTTCACCCCGCAGTACGGTGGCGAACAAGCGCACGGATTGGTG
>CAZWQC010000168.1:0-6357 GCA_964635785.1 uncultured Ectothiorhodospiraceae bacterium | reverse complement strand
AACGCGAGCGCATTCTCTATTGCGAGCATGCGTTCCACGGATTAACCATGGGTGCATTGTCGTTAAACGACTCGGCTTTGTTCCGTGACGGCTTCGGTCCCTTGCTGCCCCAATGCGACCGCATTCCGTTCAACGATCTAACCGCCCTGGAACAGGCGCTTGCAACGAACGACGTCGCGGCGTTCATCGTCGAGCCAATCCAAGGCAAAGGCGTGAACATTCCGGCCCCCGATTACCTCACTGAAGCCGCCCGCTTATGTCATCGCCATGGCGCTTTGTTCATTGCCGACGAAGTACAAACCGGCGTCGGTCGGACCGGCCGGATGTGGGCCATCGAACACTTTGAGACCGAACCGGATCTCCTGCTCACCGCCAAGGCGCTATCGGGCGGTCAGGTACCGATCGGGGCCATTCTCTGCCGTCCCAAAGTTTTCAATGCGGTATTTAATCGCATGGATCGCTCCGTGGTTCACGGCTCGACCTTTGCCAAGAACAATCTGGCCATGGCGGCAGGTTTGGCGACCCTAAAAGTGCTCCGCGAGGAATCACTGATCGCGCATGCGGCGCAAATCGGCGAGGCCATTTTGGCCGATTTCGCGCCGCTGGTCGATCGCTACGAAATGCTCACCGACGTGCGTGGACGCGGTTTGATGATTGCGCTTGAATTCGGCCCGCCCCGCTCACTCAAGCTGAAGACGAGTTGGCACCTGCTCCAAAAAGCGAATCCGTCGCTGTTCAGTCAAATGATGCTGATCCCGTTGTTTCAAAATCACCAGATTTTGGCCCAAGTGGCCGGGCACGGCATTCATATCATCAAGCTGTTACCACCGCTGGTCATCGATGAAGCCGACCGGCAATGGTTGGTTTCAGCATTCACCGACGTGATCGACGATGCGCACAAATTGAAAGGACTGTGGCAACTCGGTCGTTGCCTCACCCGACAAGCAATCGCGCCGCAACGCTAGAGCACCCGCCATGTTAGCAACATCCAAATTACCGCCCAAAGGCGGGCAGGTCCCTTTTTTGATGCGTTGGCTGTTTACACCGTTGGTGGGTATCCACGGTAAGGAATGGTTACGCCTGATCGCAAGGCATGGCTTGACCATCCCGTGGCAATACTGGCCGCGTGCGCTGTTTACCAGCTTCGCCAGTCTTGTTAACACCGCGATCGGCACCTGGGAGCGTCGGCGCTACGCCGACGCGCTAGAACACGTCACGATCTGCGCCCCGGTTTTCGTGATTGGCCATCATCGCAGCGGGACGACCCATCTTTGGAATCTATTGGCGACCAATCCTCGCTTTGCCTATCCGAATGTTCTACAAGCGGTGTTTCCACATACGTTTCTCACCGTCGAGAGCGCCGTAAACCGAATCGCCCGGCATGCCACGCCCAAGCGACGTCCCCAGGACAACATGCCATTGGAACCGGATTCGCCGATCGAAGAGGAACGCGCGATCTGCGCCATGACCTTATTGTCCATGCAAATGGGCCGACATTTTCCACACGCCCGCACACGCTACCGTCGCTATTTGACGATGGCGGACGCACCCCTCCATGAACGGCAAGTATGGCAACACGCCCTCGATCGATTCGCACGCAAGCTCACCTTGAAACAAGCACTGCCCCATGCAGAGGCAGGGGATACAACGCTGTTGTTCAAGTCGCCCGATCACACCGGCAAAATCGACTTGATCTTGGCACAATATCCAGACGCCCAATTCATCCACATCCATCGCCATCCTTACGCCGTCTTTCAATCCACCCGACGCATGGAACTCACCACCCAGCCGGTCTATGCTTATCAACGGCAAGACCCCGCCACCGTGGATGATTTCATCCTATGGCGTTACCGCGCCATGTACGACGCTTTCTTTCAACACTGCCCGAGCATTCCGACCGGGCAGTACGTCGAGGTCCGTTACGATGATCTCGTCGCCGCGCCACTCACCGAACTGGCCCGAGTCTACCGAGCCCTTGGCTGGTCCGATTTCACCACCGCACGTGCACCACTGGAACGCTATCTCGGCGAGATCGCCGATTATCGCACGACACCCTTTCCAGCCCTGGACACTGCCACGCGCGAACGAATTCATACGGCTTGTCAACCCTGTTTCGACGCCTGGAATTACGCTGCGTGAATCGTCATCACCCTGGTTTGCAACACCCTTTGCTCGGCGCCCGCGTCGAGCTCTTGCTTGCCTTGCTCACCCGTCATGCCATCCCGGCGCGACATTGGCCCCTGTTCGGCGTTTTCTTGTTGTCAGCCATCGCCCGCTTACCCTTCCGAGGCATCGATACCATCCGCCTTCGCCTCAGCCCAAAGGAACCACTGGAACCGCCGGTGTTCATCGTCGGTCATTGGCGGTCGGGCACCACCCATTTGCATAACTTGCTCGGACAATCACCGGCGTTCGGTCATATCTCGCCCATTGCCAGTGGCATTCCCGATGAAGTGTTGAGTCTGGGCACTTGGCTCAAACCCTGGCTGGAGCGCGCATTGCCTTTGGACCGTCAAGTCGATCGCGTCGCGGTCACCCCCAACTCGCCACAAGAAGACGAGATTCCGCTGGCCAATCAACAACTGCTGTCGGTATTTCATGCGTTGTATTTCCCACGCCAGTTTCAACGCCTATTCGACCAAGCCGTATTCTTGACCGATACCCCCCCCGCGCAGATCGAACGTCGTGACCATTGCATGCAGACGTTCTATCGCAAGATCGCTCGCCACCAGGGCAAACGGCGTCTGCTCATCAAGAACTTGGTCTACACGGCGCAGGTCGATCGGCTCCGCCGAATCTGGCCGGATGCCAAGTTCATCCATGTCATTCGCAATCCCTATACCGTATTCGTTTCCACCAAACACTACTATCACCGGTTACTGCCGACCCTAGCCCTACAGGATTATCGGAGGCTCGATATCGAGCAGTGCATTCTGTCCGATTATCCACGCTTACTGGCATGTTGGGATGCCGCCGTGCGACACTTGGCACCGAATCAATGGATCGAGATCCGATACGAGGACTTAGTGCAACAACCCATGGTGGTCTTGGCCGAAATTCACCAGCGTCTCGAGCTGCCGGACTGGGCATCTGCAAGGCCGCGCATTGAACACTATTTGCAAAGCCTCCGCGGTTATCGCACCAATCGCTATCGGCTCGACCCGAGCACACGGCAACGCATCGAAGCCGCCTGGGGACCGTTTATCGAACGTTGGGGCTACACGCTGCCCGCCGACAGCATCGACCCAAATCCAAACCACCTGCACCGCGATCGAACCCAAACAAGCTCATGAAAACCACTCGACATGTCGTCGCCATCGCCACCGAACATCCCATTGAAGTGGTCGATATCACCGCGAAGGTGCGCAGTATCGTCGCCCAATCGGGGATACGGCAAGGTTTGCTCACCCTGCTGTCACGCCACACCACGGCCTTCGTTAATCTCAACGAGAATGAGGCGCGATTGCACGACGACATGGTCACGTTCCTTCGCCGTCTCGCTCCGCGTGATGGCATCTATGCGCACAACATCGCCCCGGTGGATGACCGCGACAATGCTCACGCCCATTTGCTGGGCTTATTTATGAACGCATCGGAAACCATCCCGATCGTTGACGGAGAACTCTTGCTCGGGACCTGGCAGTCGCTATTTCTCATCGAACTCGACGGCCCCCGCCCCAAACGCGAAGTTCACCTTTTTTTGCTTGGCGAGGACTAACCACCATGCATGCAGCCGACATCGACGGCTTTTTCGCCGATCCCACCACGCTCGATCGATCTGCCCATCTCATCTTGCATTTCTACTTCGAGTGCAGTGGCGACCCCATTGCCGCAGCGGCCCATTTTTGCAGTGAACAATCGACTGCCCAATGGCATCGGGTCGGCGTCGACGAGGACTTCCGCCCCCGCTTCGCGGCCAAAGTCCTTACACTCGAAGTCAAGGAAACCCGCGACGCGCATAGCTTACCCATGCACACACGAATTCCCGGACCGATTCACTACTGCGCGGTGCAGATCGCTTATCCGCATGCCAACTTCGGCCCACGCATTCCAAATCTACTCAGCGCCGTCTGCGGCGAGGGTAGCTTTCACGCCCCTGGGATCCCGATTGTCAGACTCCTTGATATCGAATTTCCCGATCGATTTCTGCGCGACTTTGCCGGACCGAGGTTCGGCGTCGCAGGTATTCGGGAAGCACTGCAAGTCTTCGATCGCCCGATATTCCTTGGCGTCATCAAACCGAACATCGGCCTTTCGCCTGAGCCGTTCACCGAGTTAGGCGAGCAAAGCTGGCTAGGCGGGCTCGACATTGCCAAAGACGACGAAATGTTGGCCGACACCGACTGGTCGCCACTGGCCGAGCGCACCCGCTTGCTTGGAACCGCTCGTCGGGCAGCAGAGCAAGCCACCGGCGCAAAGAAAATGTACCTCGCCAACATCACCGACGAGGTCGACCGCTTGCTCGAATTACACGATCTGGCCGTTGCCAACGGCGCGAATGCCTTGCTGCTCAATACCTTCCCGCTGGGTTTGAGCGCCGTGCGTCTGCTCAGCCGGCACACCCAAGTGCCATTGTTTGCCCATTTTCCGATGCAGGCAGCGCTCACTCGCCTACCCCATTACGGTATTCACTCGCGGGTATTGACCAAACTCCAACGATTGGCCGGTTGCGACGCCATCATCATGCCGGGATTCGGCGAGCGGATGCTGACCACCGAGATCGAGGTCATCGACAACGCCAATATCTGCCTGCAACCGTTCGGGCATCTCAAACCCTCCCTTCCCGTCCCCGGGGGCAGCGATTGGGCCGGCACATTGCCCGGCGTTTACGCCAGATTGAAGACCATCGATTTTGGCTTCGTGGCCGGACGCGGGATCTTCGGCCATCCCATGGGTCCAAGAGGCGGGGCCGCCAGCATTCGGCAGGCCTGGGACGCGATTGTTGCCGAGTCTTCACTTAAGACCTATGCCCAACAGCATCCGGAATTGGCTGCCGCGCTACGTCAGTTCGGCTAGGACGGCGCCATTTCCGTGACTCGCTCGATCTCCGCGAGCGGGGTGTGACGCACGTCTTTGCCATGCACCATGTAGATCACGTACTCACCGATGTTCTTTGCGTGATCACCGACGCGCTCCAACGCTCGGGCACACCACATCACTTCCAAGGCCTGCCCAATCGCCTGGGGATCATCGACCATTCGTTCGATCAAACGGCGGAGTATCTCGTCGTAGCACCGATCGACTTGATCGTCCATCCGCATCGTCGCCAGCGCCGCATTCGCGTCCATGCGCGCAAAGGCATCCAAGGCCCCCCTCAACATACGCCGGACGTCTTCGCTCATTTGCCGAATCGCTCCAAGCTGCGCACGCAAGCGACCGCTGATGTGCAGACTCGCGGCGATCCGCGCAATCTTTTGCGCCTCGTCGCCAATACGCTCGAGATCGGTTATCGTCTTGATCACGACCACAACCAAGCGCAGATCACCTGCCGCGGGTTGCCGTCGTGCCAGAATCCGGCTGCACTCATCGTCGATCGCCACTTCCATGGCATTGACCTGATCATCAGCCCGGGCCGCCGCTTCACCCAAACGCGTATCCCCCGTCACCACCGCAGTCACCGCATCACCGACATTCTTCTCGACCAAACCACCCATCGCCAAGACATTGGAATGGATTTCCAACAGTGCTTGATTGAAGCCTTGCGAAATATGCCGCGATATGGATTGCTTAATCATCCCGTGCTCCTTGGGCCACCACCAACCCGGTTCGTGGATTCATCGCAACCGTTCAGTGCATCGTCTTACGTGATTCGCGCTTAGGAACCAAAGCCGCGATGCGCGGGCGAGATGGGGACTGAACAGACTTTGCCGCGGGCGCATCCGACAGCGTTTGCCAGATCTGGACGCCAGCGCGTTGTCGCATGGTAACGGGCAAACATGACAATTCCGTCAAATTTTCACTTTTCGCGACCGTTCTGACCGCCATCGATCAATGGCTGGCGCGGATCAGTCCGCCTCGCTGTCGTTGTCCATGCGCGCGATGGCGACAATCGGTTGAGTCAAGCCTTGCACTGCGAGTACAAATTAAGCTTTAACGCAAGATCAAACCCGAGTACGCTCGCGCTCCGACCCTAGGGCAACCATTGGGACCATCGACAAGTGCACACGCTTGAACTTCTGATCGATTTGTATAAGCAGGTAAACCGCCAGGGGCCAGGCGGGGCTACCGAAACGGAAAAAGCGCTCGACCTCGCCATGATCGACCGCAGCCATCCGTTGAAGATAGCCGATATCGGCTGCGGTACGGGTGCTTCGACGTTAACGTTGGCTCGCCTGTTGAGTGCCCACATCACGGCGG
>CAZWQC010000167.1:0-6358 GCA_964635785.1 uncultured Ectothiorhodospiraceae bacterium | reverse complement strand
ACGCACACAACCGCGACCTTCATCACTTGATACCTCCGATTGAACATAACACGACCTCCCACTCGCCCAGCGAACCCACTGACCGTTTCATGAGTGCGCGCATCCCATCGCCTGCGCGGGAAGGGATGCGACTAAATCTTCTAAAAAGCTGTTCAAACGACTGTCTATTCAGCGCGAGCTAATGACGCGGAATTGCACACGACGGTTTTCCGGTGCCGCCGGTTCCTCAAGGTTAAGCGGATCGATCTCGCCTTTCCCAATCACGTCTAACCGCTGCTCGACAATGCCCAACGATCCCAAGAAATCGCGCACCGCTTCCGCACGTTTTGTCGACAGCTCAAAGTTATAGTGTTCATTTCCGCTGCTATCCGTGTGCCCTTCCACTAAAAAACCACACGGCTGCAACTGGGGGTCAGCCATGGCGTCAGCCACTGCAGCCAAGGTTGCTTGGGCTGCCGGTTTCAGTTCCGATGAATTAAGATCAAACTGAATCGCAATGGCAACCGCGTTTTCCGAGCTACCGCAATCGATCGGCTTCGGCTCACCGTGAATACGAATGCTACGAAAACTCGCACTTGATTGCCCAGTAAACGCCCGCAATACATCATCAACATCCGCGTCGGTTCCCAACTGGACCACTTTCCCCTCCGCTTTCGCCAGAGGCCCAAGCATCACCAGCATTACGAAACCCAAAACAGCGAACATTACCCGCCTCTGGCGGCAATCAAAAAATAAACCGATATCGTCAGACGAACGAGCTGAGTACACCATCAAAGCACTCCTCTTAGTTATTCCCGGGCGATTCACCTGATCGGGCTATGCTGCGGATCGCCGTTTGTTAAGCTTCTCGCAATCAAGCTTGAAAAAGAACGACACAGTCACCCCATGAACAGGTTTTGAATTTCTGGGTCGCACTTGATTGCACCACGATAAGTCGATTGAGTTGCCGCCGTCAGCGTTGCCGAAACCGGCATAATGACGTACCCATTGAGAAGACGCGCACAACCCCGTAGTTGCTCTGGTTGCTCTCTTCACTCAACGTAACAACCGGGTCAAACCGGTCCGTCGCGCGAACGGCAAAACTCCCGATACCATTTTCACGCAGGATCTCCTTACCCTCCTGCCAGCAAACAAAATCATACTCGCCGACTTTGCTCGGATCACGATCGTTGTCCGTCTGCCGACTGTCATTTGCCCCCCCAAGCTGCATACCAGCCCAAGCAGGCATGACAACCATCGCACCTAGGCAACACGCCACCACTAATTCAACGATCAAGTTTCCACGATACCCCGTCATTCGGTTCTCTCCTCCTCAAGCGGTTCCTGCTGTGATCCAAGTAGCTCAAGCGAGCTCCTCGGGACAACCTTAATATCAATCTGCTTGGCGACAAGACCGCTGTGATCAAGGTCTTGAAAGACTTGTCGCACTTCCGATAAATCATGGACCGCCAGCGGCGTTAAGTCGTCAACCCGATACGCCGGTGGCAAACTCGCCCCAATCTCACGCCGCGATGCCAAGCAAAGAATGCTATTCGATACGCCCTCCTCCTCCATCACGATATCGAATTCACTTTCCTCGTTCGGCACGAAGTAGTCTTGATTGGGTAGCAGAAAACCATTCGGTTGAAAGCGATTAGGAAAAATTCGCGCAATCTGATTCATTTCGTCGCTGTAGTAACAATACACATACGCACCATCACCATACACACGCATCTTGAGCCAGAGTTCGTCGCCAACCCGATACGCCGGACGGTCGCCTCGATTTGTCGTGATATCGATTTTTACCGCCGTTCCCAATACCGATTTTGTCTCGCGCTCGACAGGAATCGCTTTACCTCCGAGCAACCCCCCCACACGCGCATGCTTGAACGCCTCCGGATGCCGCGGTGGAATCAGATCATGCGACTGCAAACTATAGTAAAGCTCGAAGGTAATTCGCCCGGTGGCGATGAGGTTGTGTTCGGCTTCGTAACGCCCAATCGCATCGCGGGTCATTCCATCCAGCTTACCGGATGCCGATCCTCCCAAATAGCCACCGCGAACGAGCGCGTCTTGGATCAAGGCAACGAGTTCCTCGGAAGACATGGTATCGTACCATTTGCGCGCCTCCCGCATCGCCTCTGGAGACGTTTGGGGAATATCCAAACAACGCCAGTACGGCACCTTCGTCAGTTTCCCTAAAACCTCGATCATGGAGAGCTCAATCAAGGTGCGTACCGCTTGATGAGGCCCTTCGCTGCGATCCATGGCCAGGTTAAACATGAGTCCAAGCTTATCGATAACGCCATCGACATCGGCACCTCTGCCCGTTTTGACGACCGAAATCGAGTTCGTTGCATTAAGTCCTGCCATGATCTGGCGCGTCACCATATCCGCCACATTCACGTCCATTGAAACAACCGAAACCAACTGATCCGCCGACAATCCGAGCGCTGCTTCTGGAATCGACATCCCCGCATTTACGCGGTCTGTCGTCACCCCCTGATCGAGTTGCGTCACCGCGCCACGGATATAGTACCGAGGAATCTGAAATCCCAGATCGTAACGCTCTCCGATCAATCGATACACTTCTTCGACGCCGCCGATCTGCGTCGAGTCAAGGTCAACAAAAGAAAATGCGTGACTCTTAGCCGACATCCGCGAAATCGCCGATATCATCATCTCTTTCGTACCGGCTTGGATCTGGCCGGTTTGATCGGGGAGACCCGAACTCGTAATCACCCAGCTACGGATTCCGTAGCGAGCAAACAAGTCGTCCATGCAAGACAGTGCCGGAGTAAAGCTTGTAATATTTTTCGTTGCGGGCGATTTTGGCCCTGCCAACATTGGCGCTTTCTCAGGATTCGTGAACGTACAACTCGACGTCGCGACGAAAATCCCGAGCCCTGCCAACGCAATCCAGCCTCGCTTCAATAAAATGTCAACCATTGACGCCATCCGATTAACAAAGAAAGAAAGTTTGACAGATAATACGGAATCTTCCCTACGGCTCCCAATCACAAAAAAACACTCACCGGGGGAACTCAACCATCCGGCGCCGAATGTTCGCCAGACACACTCAACGACATACGTTGATTACATCACCTCGGATGACAGTATTGACCTGAAGTGGAATCCTGCCACCGCTCTCGATCGTCACATTACCCAAATCCTGGGAGCAAGCGTCGGCGTTGATATTGGGTCGCATATCGCCATAACTTGCACCCGTTGAACGCGACTGTGGTATGACGCGATTGATCATTGCCTGCGTTCCGGGATCCGGTCCTAACCGCTTGTTAATATCGCCCGCCAACCCAACCGTCCCAAAGACAGACCAAGCCACTACAAGGATCAAAACATAGCTTCGGTTCATCCCAACACCCCCCCGTGGTACCGACTTTTGCAAAAGCTAGCAAAGTCATCATGCACTTATTTGAATCAACCCGCAAGTTTGCATTCGACTAGTTGCCAACACTCAGCTTACCTTAGCAAAAGTAAATACCTCTTACATTAAAGCCCAGCAAGATGCCCACAAGCCTAAAAGAGGGGCCAGGCCGACTAGATGCCCGGCCCCCCCGAATCAGCAATCAACGCGGCTTAACGATTACTCGTCGCCGATCGTGCCAATCGTTTGCTCAGCAGTAACACCTTTACCCATGCCCAAATTAACCGCAGTGCCAACAGTCGTCGTTTGGGTAACGTCGCCGCCGACTTCGGTATTACGAATATCACCGATGCGTTGGATCGCTTTGACGTCTTTGCCCATACCCAAGTTGACTGCAGTACCAACAGAAGTGGTTTGCTCCAGGTCACCACCGATGGTCGTATTGCCACCGACCGAACCGATGCGTTGTTTTGCAGTCACATCTTTACCCATACCCAAGTTGACAGCCGTACCAACGTCGGTCGACTGCTCGACGTCACCACCAATTTCGACGCCGCCGCTACGAGCCATAACAACCGACGTCAAAGACGTCGCCAATACAACTACCACCAACAAAACAAAGTTTTTCATCGTGTCGCCTTTCTGTAAATCAATTGAAACAAACAGTGAATGATGAGCGAAACCCAACCTTGGTCATAAAACCACCCTCTCACCCACCCGAGCGTGGCATAAACCCCGACAAACGGGACTTCCGGCCTGGTTTCGCTGGGAACTATAACTCCAACACAACCAAACTTCAACACCACGATACAAAAAAATTTCGGCGAATACGCCCAAATAGCCCACGAGGCTTCCGCCAAGATAAATTGTTACAAAAACTGGGTCTACACTAATTGATGGTTTCGCGTGCGCAACCCAACACGTTTACACCTACCAGGCCATAGCCTGGCTTTCTCGATTTGGACGGATCAGTGCCATTGCCACGAGGGAACAAGCACGATTCCGAGACGATTCAACTCTAATTGGCATGACCAATTGCCACAGCCCTCCCTTGGCGGGGAGGGCTAGAACCGGCGGGAAACCCGACGAACGCTATTTCTCTTCAACACCGACAAGTGATATCGCCACAATCTTCCCGACATCGTCCCTGCAGATGCCGCAGAACAGCGCAATGCTAGGGTACTCGCACTAAACGAAAACCCAAGTTGTAATAACGCTTATCTGGGGAACTTGAAAGTCGATTCGCCGCGCGCAAACGCCGCTCACCATAATCCCAACCCCCGCCACGAATGACCCGCGAAGCATTGCCGCTCGGCTGACATGACAGCTCATAGCCTGCGTACACCGATTGGTATTGCGAACAGGTCCATTCCCAGGCATTACCATGAACGTCGTACAATCCCCACGGATTGGGTTCGAGCGAGGCCACCGGTGCAATCATACGCTTGGCATCCCAAACCCACTCCGTTCCACAATCATGACTGCAAGCAAGATGCTGCGGGCCCATCGCATCACCCCACCAGTACGCGGTCTGGGTACCGGCTCGTGCGGCATATTCCCATTCAGCCTCGCTAGGCAATCGATAGGTGTGTCCTGTTTTTCCACTCAACCAACTGGCAAACGCCATCGCGTCAGCCCAGGTCACGCAGGTCACCGGCTGTTGGCCAGCCAACGAAAAGCCAAGCCCACGCCAATCCAGAGATGCTTGTTGATCCCATGCACTGCCACGACGAATCCAACAACCCGCACCTTGGGTTGCACCATAACCGGTCACACGAACGAACTGCGTATACGCATGCCGCGTAACCTCCGTCGTACTGATGTAGAACGCCTCGAGGGTCACCTCATGCTGCTCTTCGTCGCTGTCTCGATCCTTTTCTTCCGGGGGACTGCCCATCGTAAACGATCCCGCATCGATCAAACGGAAAACCAACCCCGTCGTTTCTTCCGTGAAGGTTTCCGCCTCCGCCGGCGCAGCCGTACCTTGCGCACGCTGCAATTCCGCAACCAATCGTGTCGAACCGTTCGTGCCAACTACAACTTGCTTGACCCACGGTACATAACCATCACCATCCAGTTGCACGGTTATCTCGTATCGACCTGGCGCGACCAACACACCGGACTCCGGGGTCTGCCCCATCTCCACGCCATCCAGCAACCAACGCGCGCCCGCTGGATTGCTTTGCACAGAGATCATGCCACGCTTCCCTTTCGGAGATAGCACCAAGTCGACCTGTTGCTCTTCGCCTTCACTACTGCCGATACGCACGCGCTCACTTTTCGTTTCGTAACCATCCAAACGTGCCTGCACCGTGACAATCGTATCGACCGCAAAATCGCTAACACGGATCTCTCCGGTGCCACGAAACTCGCCATCCACGTAGATTTCGGCTTGAGCCGGCTCGACTTTCACCGAAAGAACCGGCGCGCTTCGATCGAGCGGGAGAAAGTGAAAAACCCCGACAGATTGGTCATAGATGGCAGGGGTTTGCGTGTGACCGACCGATTGGGCTTTCTCGTAAACGCTTTGCTTAACCCGAGTAAATACCTGATTGATGGTGAATCCGGGCTTATCGATCCAGTTCAGAAGTTCGCGGGTGAACAAACCATGCGATACTGGGTCGGTCTTATCGAGCCGGTCCAGCGCCTTCTGCCCGGCACCGGCCGAGTACACGATCATGCTGCCCTCGACGTTATTGGTCGGCGGCGCCAATCCGGCGCTTGCACCGATGCTCCGACCGCGATTATCCGCGAAGGGATTGTCCCGACAGGCATCAACAATGGCAAGTGTAAACCTCGGATCGCCCACGTTGATTTTCGCGAGGAGATCCGTCGACAACTCAACCCCGTCGTCGACAATATGATTCTCTTGATCCGCGCGAAGATCGATTGGAATCAGATAGTTACCGTTCTTGACCTGAACGCTGTGCCCAGCGTAAAAAAACACAACCTCGTCTTGATTGGCGACCGAATCCGCGAACGTATTCACGACAT
>CAZWQC010000166.1:0-6369 GCA_964635785.1 uncultured Ectothiorhodospiraceae bacterium | reverse complement strand
AGGGTCGTGCCAAACGTGCGCGCTATTTGCGTGAAGCCATTACCAACGAAACCACGGACATGGATTTCGTCATCCTGGACTGCCCACCTTCATCCGGCTTGATGACGGCCGCCGCATTGTACAGCGCAAAAGAACTGCTCATCCCGGTGACCGGCGATTATCTCGGCTTGGAAGGCTTAGCCTACCTGATTCGCACCGTGCGTCACTTCGAGGCCCGACTCGGATACCATCTCAAACACTGGCTGGTGCGCACACGCTACCGCCGCCGTTGCCGCCTCACTCAAGAAGTCAGCATCAAACTCCACGAGTATTTCTCCGGGCAAGTGCTTGCGACGCCCATCCGGGATTGTGTAGACCTCGCCCGCAGCCCGAGTTTCGGGCATAGTGTATTTGATCACGCCCCGCGAAGCACCGGCGCCAAAGATTACGACCGACTTGCCCATGACCTATTGCACGGGAGAACCCTCACATGACCGACACAGACCTCAAAGCGCTTGGCAAAGACCCGCTCGCCTGGGTCTTCGAGGAAGACCGAGACGAACCCAACACTGCCAATCACCCCCCGCAAGACGCGGTTCGTATCACCCTCGCGGCGGTGCAAGACATTACGCGCGTTACCGAACTTGCGACGACTTTGCAAAACAGTTTTGGTCAGCCTTGCATCGAAATCGACGCCACCGCTGTCCAGCGGGTGGATACGGCCACGCTGCAACTGCTCTATGCATTCCGTAACGAGCTGCATAAACGCGATCACGTCATGCGTTGGCTTTCACCAAGCCCCGATTTACACCGGGCCGCGCACCAACTGGGGTTGCATACCGCGCTCGCTTTACCGAATTGATCACAACCATGGGTCTACCCTCCCCCACTCCAGCAACCATACCCAATCGGCAACGCGAGTTCGCCTTTACCGAACACCATTTCCGGCGCATTCGCGAAACCGTCTACCAATACTGTGGCATCAATCTCCTTGATTCCAAACAGGACATGGTCTACAGCCGCCTAACTCGGCGCTTGCGAGCCACTCGACACACCAGTTTCGATAGCTACCTCGACCTCGCTCTCAACGACGCACAGGAATTTACCGAACTCGTCAATGCGCTTACCACGAACTTGACGGCGTTTTTCCGAGAATCTCATCACTTTGCCTACCTTGCCCGCGAACTTGTACCGCAGTGGCTGAAACGCTCCAAGAGACACCCCATTCGTATTTGGTCAGCCGGTTGCTCGACTGGCGAGGAACCCTACAGTATCGCGATCACACTCACCGAACATGCGCCACCCGAGCACATCCGTCAATTCACGATCCTGGCTACCGATGTCGATCACAACGTGATTCAGCGTGCCGCCACGGGCATTTATTCGCTCGACCGCGTCGCCGAACTCGATCACCGGCAGCGCAAGTGTTGTTTTCGTCGCGGACGCGGACAACACGAAGGGAAAGTCAAGGTCGTCGCACCGATCCGCCAGCTCATCGAGTTTCAACCGCTCAATCTGCTTGCGCCTTGGCCATTTAACCAGCCATTCGACCTCATTTTCTGTCGCAATGTCGTCATCTACTTCGACAAACCCACTCAACAAAAACTGTTTACCCGCATAGCCGACCAGCTCGTAGACGGTGGCCATTTGTTTCTTGGGCACTCCGAAAGCCTGTATCAAGTCAGTGACCGCTTCGAACCGCTCGGTCAAACCATTTATCGCAAACGTGGGTAATCTATACAGACAGTGATATCGCGATCAGCCAGTGTGGCACCCTTAGCATTGCCAGTATTATTATTGCCAGTATCTAGCAACGGCATCGATCAATGCTTGAGCTTTTGGCATGCGGCGCAGGTGCCAATCAACTCCACCACACGCCGCTCGGCGGCGAATCCTGCCGCCGCTTCCGCTGCTTCCAGATCGCGTTCGAATTGTTCGTCGGCAAAATGCTGAACCTCGCCGCATGCGGCACAAATGAGAAACTGTGCCGCATGCGGATGTTCCGGATGGGTGCAGCCAACATAGGCATGCAAACTTTCCAGTTTGTGCACCAATCCCTGCGCCAACAGAAAGTCCAACGCACGATAAACGGTCGGCGGGGTCGGGTTGGGTAGTACGGCGCGCAGTTGTTCCAGGATTTCATATGCACCCAGCGGACGCGGCGACGCACAAACCAATTCCAGTATCTGTCGACGTTGTGTCGTTAGACGTACGCCGCGTTCCCGACACAGGCTTTCGGCACGACGCATTAAGCTGTTCAGATTCATGTTACTCAAACCGAATCGCTGGCTTGGGACGAACGGATTGCACGATTCGCGCGATGCTGGCTGACGGCCCGAGATAGCAACGTCGAGCAAAGATAGACCATCCCGGCAAGCAGAATAATCGTCGGTCCAACTGGCAGGTCTGGCGTGTAGGCCAATCCGATCCCAGCAAGCGTCAACAGCATCCCCAACAAGGAGGCGACCAGCATCATCGCACCCAAACCCGTCAGATAGTGTTGGGCCACTGTTGCCGGCAGTGTCAACAATGCCAATACCAGAATCAGACCGACGACTTGAATCAGCAAAACAACCGTCACCGCAACCAAGACGAGCAAGAGCAAATAGAAAAACGACACCGGGACGCCACGCAAACGGGCGAATTCCTCATCGAACACTACGGCCAGAAACTGGCGATGAAAAGCGGCGACGGTGAGGATCAAGACGATATCCAATATGACCATCAACCATAGGCTTTCACGCGAAACGAGCAAAATATCACCGAACAAGTAGCTCATCAAATTGGTTTGATAACCGGGCGTTTTCGCAATGAATATAATCCCGATCGCCATACCGATCGCCCAAATCGCGCTGATCAAGGTATCCTCTTGAGTTCGCCAATGCAAGCGAATCCAACCAATCAAAAGCGCAACCAATACCGCGGCGAGCAAGGCGCCGAGCATCGGGTGCCAACCGAAATACAGGGCCATACCCATCCCGCCGAGGACGGAATGGGCAATGCCACCGGCCAGAAAAGCGATCCGTTTAGTGACGACATAGGTACCGGTAATGCCGCAGCCAATGCTGGCCAAAACACCCGCGAGCACGGCCGTTTGCAGGAATTCGTATTGGTTGAGTGCAAGCAAGAATTCCATTGTTTGTTGCCCTGTGATTCAATTAGGTGTTGATCGACTCGTTCCTTTGGTGGGGTCCAGGCATGCCTGCTTGGTATGTTCGGCGGTCCTTGCGCCAACGTCCTATCGGGAAACCTCCATGCCAAACGACCGTAGTTTACTCTTTTCCTGGCTGAATGCATGCAAGCCAAACGAGCTCACCGGAACGGTGTGCGGTATTTTCATCGCACCTGGCGCGGGGGAAAACATGATGAACATGACCGCAACCACTGCCATCGCCGGTCACGGGTTGACAGGGGATCGATATGCTGAGGATCGCGGTCACTGGCGAGCCACCGATGCGTGCCAGGTCACGCTCGTCACGGCTAGAGACATCCAAGCCGCGGAAAAACGCAGTGGATTGACCTTCTCCAATGGGGAACACCGCCGCAATCTGGTCGTCGCAGGTATTCCTCTGGCTGCCTACCGACATCACCAAGTCCAGATCGGCGGTGCGATGATGGCTTACCATCGATTACGCCCCCCCTGCGGTTATCTCGATCGGATCGTGAACACGGGTGCGGGAAAAGCCCTTGGGCGTGGTGCTGGCATTGGCTTACGAGTTTTGCGTGGGGGCAACATCCGTCTGGGCGATAGCGTTCGTCTTCTTCTTGTTTCTCAAAAGCACACCGAACCGACCAACGTCACGACCGACACGGATCAGCTGGCGGAGTAAATGGTGCGGCGTGACGACCGGCTCAGGCGCCACACCGCGGTGATGGGGGCGATCCAACTCGCTACTGAGTCTGGGGGCACCGCCGCACCTAGCTCATATACAATCCACCATTGATCGCGATCCCCGCGCCAGTAATGTACTCGGCACGATCATCGGTCAAGAAAGCGACGGTGTACGCGACTTCTTCCGGTCGGGCTAAGCGACCGAGGGGTACGGTTTTGATAATGGCAGTCAAAACGTCTTCTGGCATGGCTTCCGTCATCGGTGTTGCGACATAACCAGGGAAAACAGTATTAACTGTCACGCCTTTGAATGCGAGTTCCTGTGCCAGTGCTTTGGTGAAACCGTGCATCCCCGCTTTCGCTGCAGAGTAATTGGTTTGACCCATTTGGCCTTTCTGGCCGTTGACCGAGGAGATATTGACGATCCGCCCCCAACCCCGCGACCGCATCCCGTCGACGAACTGACGGGTGACATTAAAGACGCTATTTAAATTAACAGAAATCACGGCATTCCATTGGTCCAATTCCATTTTATGCATCATTTTGTCACGCGTGATTCCGGCGCCGTTAACCGGGATATCAACCGGTCCGACCTCGGCTTCGATCCGCTGCGCCATCTCTTGGCAGGCCGCATAATCGGCGACATCGCCCGCATAGGCATGCACTTCCATACCCTCGGACTGCCGCGCTTGCAACCAGGCGTCGGCCTGTTCTTGTTCGGATGGGTGGTAGCCGGCGACGATCCGGCGCCCCTGCTGCCACAACTCAGAGCAAATCGACGTTCCAATGCCGCCAATGCCTCCGCTGATAAATGCCACACGTTTCTCTGACACGGTTACCGTCTCCGCTAATAGTTACTGAACACGAAAAACAGCAGCTGCCGGTTCACCCGGGAGCTGCTGTCGCGAATCGGCGGGTGGACTCGCTGCGAGCGAATGTCTAGGCAGTTTTCGCGCTGTCGCGGAATTGTCCCAGTCCTTTCTCGACCAATGTATTCATATCCTTAAACGATTGATTGAAAATCTCGGACATTTCGCGTGTCGCATCGACCCATTGATTGCCGAAATCTTGCACCATCTGCGCCTGTTGCGACATCGCTTCTTGGTAGTCCTTCGCCTTGGCTAAATTATCCAGGTTTTTAGCGCCCATTTCTACGTAAGAGCTCGACATCTTCAATTGCCGCTCCATCAGTTTCTCCCAGGTACGCAGGTTGATGTCGTTCAGTTCGCGCAGATTGTCGAGAACGTTTTGCGTGTACTCGTTGAAAGTGGCCATCGTATCTTTGGACATGAGTGTTTCCTCTGGTTGTTGTGCAATGCAGCATTTGCTGCGCTGCACAATATTGGAGCGAGATTGTTGTTGTCAATACCGTTCGTCGGAAAACCAAACCCGTAACTTGGTCACATCGAAGTGATCGAACGATGCCGTCGATCGTCACTCGCTTTGTGGTTCGTCACGCGCTTGACGCGGCGAACTCTCGCCAGTTTCGCTGCGGTAGCCGTACGTGGCTTTGAGCAATCCTTCTTGAATATGACGCCATAGCTCGAGATTGCGCTGACCCATTTCCATCATCGCTTCCAGCGGACCCTTGCCAAAGACTTCGGTCACTTGTTGCTGCAATTGATGATGATGGTGCATAAACAACTCCAAACTATCGTGCAAGTAGTTGGCGAAAACGCCTTGGTAGCTGCCCCCGTAAAAGCGAATCATCTGCGATAGGACTTCGTTGCTGAACAACGGCGATGTTCCCGACTCCTGCTCGATGATGATTTGCAACAAGATGTTACGGGTAATGTCCTCGTCGGTTTGGGTATCGACGATGCGAAACGACTCACCCGATAACACCAGGCGGCGGACATCTTCGAGGGTGATATAGCGGCTGCGCTGGGTGTCGTACAACCGCCGATTGGGATACTTTTTGATGGTGCGTTCGCTCATGGAACCTCCTGCACTGGTCTGCCCAGCACGGGCAGACCGGACACGTCTTGACAACTGCGAAAACCAACTCCGCGCCGAGGTCTGGATGCAGGCGTGGTAGCACGCGACACCTGCATCCAGACCTCACACCAACTCGTTCGCGTCGATGCCCGTCTGTCAACATGGGTAATAAAGCGGCCCTGGCACGGTGTCCGAGTCAAATGACGATGTCGAGGAGCCGCGAAACCCTGCATCGTCGGTACCGGTGACAGATCTTGACGACACCGGTACCGACGCACCGTAGACTGTGCCGGCGTTGGCCGCAGCTCGATGGGTTTTGCTCGGAGCGACCCGCCCTACCCTAGCATTTCGCCAACACCCGAACCGACCGCGTTTGGATCAGCCAACCCGCTCCACGGCGAGGGCAACCCCTTGGCCACCCCCGATACACAATGTCGCCAGCCCCTTGTTGGCTTCGCGCTTCTGCATTTCGTACAGCAAGGTCACCAGTATCCGCGCCCCCGAGGCACCAATCGGGTGTCCAAGCGCAATCGCCCCACCGTTGACATTGACTTTAGCCGTATCCCAGCCAAGCTCGCGATTCACCGAGATCGCCTGGGCAGCAAACGCTTCATTGGCCT
>CAZWQC010000165.1:4561-6378 GCA_964635785.1 uncultured Ectothiorhodospiraceae bacterium | reverse complement strand
CCTGCACATCTTGGGGATCGATGGCAGCCCGCCAGTTCGCGTAGCTCGGCACTGCGTCGGCCTGGTCCACACCATAGAGCGGCCAGACCTCCTCGGACCAGCGGTTCGCATCGGTCATCATGTCCCAACACCAGGTACCGGCCTTTGCCGAGGCCAGGGCCAAATGCAACTGCGCCTGACTGCTACGCAGTTCCTGTTCGCTGTGCCGAAGGGCCGCGTTGGCCTGTTGCAGTGCCTGGGTACGCAAGGCCACCTGATGGCGCAGCGAGACAATCCAGATCAACCCAACAAGGCCGCCGACCATAGTGACGGCAAGGGCCGCGGCGATCTGTCGGTGCTCGATCCGACGCTCGCTGGGCAACGGCGTGCCGAACCACTTGTCCGCCAGCCGTTGCCGGTCTGCTGTACCGATGGCGGCCATGCCGCGTTCGACCAGGGCCAGGGTCGTCAGGTCACCCTTGGCAACGGCGCGGCGAAACTGACCGGTGTACAGGGTAAAGGCCTTGCGGAAGTCGTCTTGCAGTCCAAGTTGATACATATAATAATTAGCAGGGTATTGATCCATACAAACGATTTGGATCTCCTGGCGGGAGGCGGCGGCGAGTAGCGCAATGTAATGAGGATATGGGACCGGATCGTCGATGCCATGCCGGGCGAGTACCTCGATGCAGGCATCCCCGGCCTGCACACCGACGCGGAACCCCATGAGGGCATTGACCCCGGCGATCCCGGTGATGCGGCACACTAGCCGCTTGCGTTTAGCGTGTTCGCTGGTTAGTCTTGCGCCGCAGGACAACGGTCGAGAGAGCCTACTCGTTATGAATGGTCAACAAGCGCAACAATCCTCACTCACGGCGTATCGGCGTGCCGAAGCCGATTTCTTGGAATTCATCGCGACCGATAAAGAACAACAACGAAGCGCTGACCCGGCATTCGATGACGCGCTTTACGACCACGCCGTCGCCTTGATTCAGGAGCGTTTGCGGACGATGCCAACGGGAACGCTATCGTGATTATTACGGCTGTACGAGCACAGAATCTTCTTAAATTCGAACGTCTGGAATTAACCAATCTGCCCGCGCACGGGTTGATCGCACTCGTTGGATTGAATGAGTCGGGCAAAAGTAGCCTTGGCGAGGGCATCTGTTTTGGGCTTTATGGACGTGGCTTCGCCGTGGGTCAAGCTGGACCGACTCGGGTGATCCGCTGGGGCGCGTCGAGATGCTCGGTGGCGGTGGAGTTCATTGCCCGCGATGGTCAAGCCTATCGGGTATTGCGATTCATCGAGCAAGATGGAACCCATGGGGCCCGGTTGGAGTACGCCGGTGATACCGGCGAGGTATTGGCGCGTGGTCCCAAACAGGTACTCAAGGAACTGGAGAGGATCAATGGCTACGGCTTCGATGAATTTCTCGAGTCGTTTTACCTAGCCCAACGCGAGATGACATCCCCGCAACCGGCGACCGATGCGGTTCGACGCATGGCGGGCATAACGCCTTTCACGACGATAGCCAATGATATTGCCACCGAGGTGAACGCGATTCGTACCGATGTGGCGAATCTGAACGAACAGTTGGTGCGCCATCGCGGCGAACTGGATGCGTTGGGCATCGACGAGCCCCGGCTTGGTGAACTGGTCGCCGCACGCGAGGCATTGGCCAGTCATGAGGCGCAAGGCTATCGCTGTTCGGCCGCATTGAATCAGGCCGGGCAGCACTATCGGGAGTCCTTGGCTCGGTTCGAACGAAGCCGGCAAACCAGCCAGATCGGCAAGCTTGCCGGTTTGGGTGTGGCGTTGCTCGCGCTGGCGGCGGCGG
>CAZWQC010000165.1:2996-4551 GCA_964635785.1 uncultured Ectothiorhodospiraceae bacterium | reverse complement strand
GCTGTTGTTTTGGGGTGGCTTGCGTTTGGCAACGGTGGGCAGTTGGGTGGCGTTGGCCGACGCCTTGGGCGATGCCCGTTTGGCTATGTTGGTGCAAGTGATGCCCTGGTTGACTGTGAGTGCCAGCGTGCTGGGGATCGGTAGTGCGGTTGCCGTCCTGTTGGCGGAGCGGCAGATGCGCAGTGCGCGGGAACAAGCCCAGGAATTCGTCGAAGCGCTCGAGCCGGTTGTCATCGAAGGCCGGGTGGCGACACCTTCACCAACCCGTCTCGCGCTGCAGCAAGTCGATCGGCTGGTCGCCCGGCCGCAACGTGGGCGATTCGATTCGACGTTGAACTTACTACCGCCGGCTTGGCCGAGCACATTGGAAGACACGCGGCAACATGCCGAGCAATTGACGCTACAAGCCCCGGAGGTTCGGCGCACGGTGAATGCCGTGACGGCCGCGTACAAAGCGTTGTTGGCCCAAATCTCGGATCGACTTCAGGTATTGGATCAGGCCATTGCAAAGGAACGTGGTTTGCGCCAGCTCGCCGCGCAACATCGACAAGCCATTGAATCCACCGAGGCGAAACTGGTACGACAACAAGCCCGGTTGGCCGAACGCGAAGCGTCCGTTGCCATGCTCGATCGGGCGATGCGCTATCTGTCCGAACGCTTCAACCAAGCGATCCGTCACCGCATCAGCAAGACCTTACCGTTGTTCACCCTGGATCGCTACGAGCACCTGCAGTTGGACGATGATCTTAACGTGCGGGTGTTTTCCAACCGAAAGGGTGACTTCATGGAGTTAGAGGAAATCTCCAGCGGCACCCAGCGCCAGATTATCCTCGCCTTGCGCTTGGCATTGTCGCAGCACTTGGTGGAGGTAACGTTGCGAGGGCAACATTTCGTCATGCTTGACGAACCGTTTGCGTTTTTCGATCCGAAACGCACCTGGGCTGCCCTGCTCGCGTTGCCAACCATTTCCAACGAGCTGACCCAGCTGTGGGTCAGTGCACAAGCGTTTCCCAAAGACGTACAGTTTGCCAAAGCGATTCACTTTTCGGCCGACTCGGCGGAATTGGTCGTCAACTGAACAAGCGAGAACCCGCGCGCGCAAGGCATCAAGTGAGCAAGAGTCCACTTTACTTACGTCGGAGCCGGTCCCGGTTGGGCTTGTTGTGGTTGACGCTGCTTTGGTCAAGCGCAATCGCCGGTGTTGTCCTGGCAGGGAGGGACGATTGGATTGTCGTTGCTGGAATGTCGCTCGCGGTCGTCGGTGGGCTCGCCGACTATCGAACGCATCGGTCGAGTCCGGTTGCGGCTCACTGGCGCAGCTGTGGGCAATGGCGGTTGTTCGATCGGTATGGACAAATGGCTGTGGCGAGTTTGCGACCGTCTTGTTTCGCCAACCCCGGCCTGGTGATCCTGCGCTGGCAGCTTGAGCAATCCCCAGCGCTTTGCGATGCCCGGCTTGGGCCACGTCCGGTTTGGATTCTGTGGCGGGATGCCTTGCCGGTCGATAGCTGGCGCCGGTTGCAGGTACGTCTGCGTACCGAGGTTCCAATGAGCA
>CAZWQC010000165.1:1565-2986 GCA_964635785.1 uncultured Ectothiorhodospiraceae bacterium | reverse complement strand
CTGCACGATTCGCATCGAAATGGATCACGACGAACCGATGCCGTTTCGTTCGGTAACCGTCGGTTGATTTGCGCAATTCAAGGGGCGCGAGGGCGCGCCGGCCAATGGCCCCTGCTAGCCTCAAGGCTCCGGGGCCACCGCTTCGATCGGGCAGAACTTAGGTGATGACATCCGGTTGCGGCTTGCCGGTACGCGTTTTGATTTCGGCAATCGCTTCAGCCGCTTGAATCAACCCCGCCATACGGGTTTGCGTGTCTTCGTTCTGGCGCGTCGGGTCGGCTTCGAAATCTTCCAAATAGACGCGCAGCGTCGCGCCTTGGGTGCCAGTTCCCGAGAGCCGCAATACCAGTCGACCACCGCCTTCAAAGCGAATGCGGATGCCTTGTTTTTCCGTATGACTGCTGTCGATCGGGTCGGTGTAGGCGAAATCGTCGGCGGCAAAGATTTTGTATGCGCCGAAGGTTCGCCCTGGCATCCTGGGTAGCTGGTCGCGTAGACGATCGACCAGGGCGGTCGCAGCGCTGGCGTCGACCTCTTCGTAATCGTGTCGTGAATAGTAGTTGCGACCGAACCGTTGCCAGTGTTCCTTGACGATATCAGCGACCGGTTGATGTCGAACGGCAAGCAGGTTCAGCCAGAACAGAACGGCCCACAACCCATCTTTCTCCCGGACATGATCGGAGCCGGTGCCAAAACTCTCTTCGCCGCAGAGGGTGATGCGCCCGGCATCGAGCAAGTTGCCAAAGAATTTCCATCCCGTGGGTGTTTCGAAACACTCGATGCCGAGCTGCTTGGCGACCCGATCCGCGGCTTGGCTGGTGGGCATGGAACGGGCTAAACCGCTTAAACCCGCTTGATAACCGGGAACATGGTGGGCATTGGCGGCAAGAACAGCCAGACTATCACTGGGTGTCACGAAAAAGCGGTGACCCAAGATCATATTACGGTCCCCGTCCCCATCCGATGCCGCGCCAAGGTCCGCGGCATCCCGACCCCACATAAAATCCACCAGCGTTTTGGCATGGACGAGATTGGGATCGGGATGATGCCCACCGAAATCGGGTAGGGGCGTTGCGTTCACGACGCTACCGGGCGCGGCGCCCATCGTTTCTTCGATGATGTGCTTGGCATAGACACCCGTAATGGCGTGCATGCCGTCGAAACGCACGCTGAGCTGACCGCCGTTGAACAATTGGGTAATGCGCTCGAAATCGAACAGGCGACGCATTAGCTCGGTATAATCGGCGACCGGGTCGATGACACGGATGCGCATTTCGCCTAATGTTTGCTCGCCGAGCCGGTCGATATCGACCGGTTGCGTGTCGACCACGGTTCGATAGCTGGTCAGTTCGCAGCTACGGGCAAATATCGCGTCGGTGACCGCTTCCGTCACGCTCTTAATGTCGATGCGCCAGCCCGTG
>CAZWQC010000165.1:0-1555 GCA_964635785.1 uncultured Ectothiorhodospiraceae bacterium | reverse complement strand
ACCGCTTCCGGTGCTGGACCGCCGTTGGCGGTGTTGAACTTGATGCCAAAATCACCGTGGGGCCCGCCGGGATTGTGACTGGCCGACAATACGATTCCGCCGGCGGCTTGGTAACGGCGGATAACACAAGAAACGGCCGGGGTAGAAAGCCAACCGGCTTGACCAACCAACACCTCCTGCACACCGTTTGCAGCGGCCATTCGCAAAATAGTCTGGACGGCTTCGCGATTGTGGTAGCGACCATCGCCCCCGAGCACCATGACACCGCCTTGGAGTGTGGAAACGCTATCGAAAAACGACTGTACGAAGTTCTCCAAGTAATGTGGTCGTTGAAAATGCCTGACTTTCTTGCGAAGTCCAGACGTGCCGGGTTTCTGGTCGTCGAAGGGCGTGGTTGGTACGGTATCGATTTTCATCGGCTTCGCGGTTCGGTTGTGAATGGAGGTATAACGCTAGCAGATTCCCGCAGGCGAGCGAAGAGGTCTTCATGGTTTCAGGCCGCGGACCACAGCGCTCGAATTCATCGATTGGCCATGGTGGTGGAGGGTACAATTATTTTAAGATACCGGTCATGTTAACCATCGAGCGACTTCCTTGCGACAGCCCCCGGCCGCGTAGTTTCGCGGGCCTGATGGAGCTGTACGAGCACAATTACCTGCGTCTGCGCTGCCTTTGTCCGGATTTGGACTGGGTGGGTGAAGGGGCATGTTCGCGCGTGCACGGTGCACTCGATCTGCATGCCCAAGTCTTGGAGAATCGGCGGTACACCAGCACGATTCGGTTGACTTATCTTTTCGACGATGCGGGAACTGGCATGTTGGCGTTGCCGGATTTGCGACTGCGGTTGTATCACGACGCTCGCCAGGTGGAAGTCTTGAGCCGCCGTTGTCGTTTCGCCGAACAACATTGGTTGGTACTACCCGACAACCACAGTTCGGCATTGCTCTGCAAGTGGCGCTTGAATCGATTCCTCTACAAATGGTTGAACTTCTGTTTGCACCAAGGTCACCGGTTCACGGTTGATGCGCCACTCGCCACCCCGGTCGTCTGAGACCGCCGCCAAACCGAATACCCTCCCCCACTCGCTCCGCTCGAGCCTATCCGGTTGCGTCGCTTCTTAACCTTAATCAGGAATCAGGCGACCAGGTTTGCAGAAAAAACAAAGGATCAATGGGTTCGCTCCAACATTTTCCTTAGACTAAGTACAGAACTAAAGTTGACCGTACAGATCAACTTTAGTATAAGCAAGACGACCCGGATGTGAATTGCTTACGGCAGATCGCTATTCCTACTGAAGAACCAAAGAGGCTTGGAAACATGAGACTATCCACGAAAGGCCGCTACGCGGTGACCGCAATGATGGATCTTGCAATCCATGACAAAGTTGGCCCGGTGACCTTGGCGGACATTTCCCAATGTCAGGGCATTTCTCTTTCCTATCTCGAACAACTTTTCGCCAAGCTACGGCGGGCCGGTTTGGTGGAAGGGGTTCGGGGACCCGGCGGCGGGTATCGCCTCGCCCGCCCAATCGACCAGATCACCGTTGCGCAGATCA
>CAZWQC010000164.1:3981-6380 GCA_964635785.1 uncultured Ectothiorhodospiraceae bacterium | reverse complement strand
GCACCGTCGCTTCCATGCGACGTTCCAACTCAGCTTGTTCGTCTGCGGCTTGCAATAAAGCGGCCCGTAGGGTTTCAACCAAATAACGCTCCATGCGTGGCAGCGCATCGTCCACGGAGGTCAACGGTGGAATGGGTAACCATTTGATCACCGCAAGACCAGCCAACACCACACCAACCAAGACAATCGGAAGCAAGCGCCGCATGGGCAAAGCACCTCTAACTTGATGACACGGAACAAGACAGACAATGCCAATCGCGTTGTCCGCAACGACGAAGCACCACCAAACCGAGCATCCCAACCCGCTTCGCCGTCATCGGGCGAGAATGGGTCAGCTTGGGCAACGATCGGTCAGGCCGCATTGAACCACTCGCTAGCCCCACGGATCCGGTTGATCGTTTGTGGCCAAACGCGGCTGGCACCGATCACCGACGAGTTTGTGACAGCTGGCCTCCCGAACGCAGCGATCATCCATCACCGACCTCAGTAACCGACCAATTTTCGACAGAAGGCATGATGGCGTATAACCGTTCCAGCGGAAAATCACAGGCGAACAAACTCCCTCGACCTGGCTCACTCTCGATGCGCAGTTGCGCGCCATGCCGTTGCAGTACATGTTTGACAATCGCCAAACCAAGCCCGGTCCCCCCGGTCGCCCGTGAACGATCGCGCTCGGCACGGTAAAAACGCTCGGTTAGACGGGGAATGTGATGAACTTCGATGCCGACCCCGTTGTCAACGACTTCGAAATGCCCACCGTGAGCCGAAACTCGCCAGCGTAACATGATCTTGCCGCCAACAGGCGTATAGCGAACCGCATTACTGACCAGATTGGAAAATGCGCTATGCAACTCCGCCGGCACACCGGTCAACCAATGTCGGCTTTCAAGTTGCGCGGCGATCTCGTGGTTGCCATCGCTGGCCATCATCGCTTCTTCCTGCAGGGCCGTCACCAGCGCATCCATCGCCACCGGAACATACTCGATCGCCCCCTCCAAGTCGGTTTCCAACCGCGCCAACATTAACAAGTCATCGACCAAACGACGCATCCGCTCCGCTTGTGCATGCATTTGCTCCAACGATTGGAGTACATGCGGTGCATGACTTTCGTCCGGCTCCTTCAATGCCTCGAGGTAACCGGTGATGACCGTTAGCGGAGTCCGTAGTTCATGCGACACATTCGCAACGAAATCTTGGCGAATCTTTTCCAGTCGGCGCAACCTCGTTACGTCACGCACGGCGAGCAGGGATTGGTCTTTGCCATACGGCACGATGCGCATGTTAAGCCAGATCTCGTCATCATGCGGGGCCGGCATTTCCACCGCTTCACGGTAGTCGGTTTGTTGAAAGTATTCGACAAACGGTGGATAGCGCAACAGGTGCGTGATTTGCCGGCCCGCGTCTTCCGGAGCACGGAAACCCAACAAACGCGTCGCCGCTTCGTTGAACCATTCGATCTCACCGCTTGGCCCAAGAATCACCGTTGCATCCGGCATCGCTGCGCTCGATTCGCGAAATCGCTTGAGCAGCTTCCCCATCTTTTTCTTGCGTCGGCGGTAACGTTGGTGAACCCGCTGCACCGCATAGACCAACTCGTTCCAGATACCATCGAGCGGTGGCGGTTGCGTCGATTTACCGTGCCGTAACCACGTGAGGAAGCGGCGCAACCTTAGCAAACACCGGACCAACTCAAAGCCGAGCATCGCCGCGATAGCCCAACCGGTGATGCCAAACCAGCCACCGACCGACAGGGCGAGCAACACGAGCAAACCGAGACGCCAATACTCCGCGGCCCAGGGCCCGTTCACCAGCCGCTAGACCCGGGCGGAAAATCGATAGCCGGCACCGCGCACGGTTTGGATGAACCGATCATAGCCGTGCGGCGCGAGCGACTTGCGCAAACGCAGGATATGCACATCGACGGTTCGCTCTTCCACGTAAGCGCTGCGTCCCCAGACCCGATCGAGCAACTGCCCCCGGCTGTAGACGCGCTCGGGATGCGTCATGAAAAAATGAAGCAAACGAAACTCGGTGGGCCCCATCTCCAGCGGTTCGCCACAAGCCGAGACGCGGTGGCTGCTCGGATCGAGACAAAGTTCTTCGATCACGATCGGCTTGTCATCCTGGTCCGGCTGGGTTCGCCGCAGCACCGCTTTGATTCGCGCCACCAATTCGCGAGGGGAAAACGGCTTGGTCACGTAATCATCCGCGCCGACTTCAAGCCCACCGACCCGATCGTCTTCTTCACCGCGCGCCGTCACCATGATGATCGGAACGTCCTTGCAATACTCGTCCTTTTTCAGGCGACGAGCCAGATCGATCCCACTGACACCGGGCAACATCCAATCGATCAAGATCAACTCGGGCAAGACTTCCGCAAGACGCGCTTGCGCCTCGTT
>CAZWQC010000164.1:0-3971 GCA_964635785.1 uncultured Ectothiorhodospiraceae bacterium | reverse complement strand
ACCGGAAGTCGGCCTCGTTGAGCACGCGATCCCCGTTGGCATCGGCGGCCTCGATCATCTCGAACCCGGCCTTGTTCAGCGCGAATCCAACCATCTCGCGAATGGCGGTTTCGTCTTCTACGAATAGGATGCGTTTTTCGTTACTCATTGTTCAGCACTCGAGCCGGGAAACCTCGGCGCTATTAGAACCAAGTTAGATGACAAGGCGGTGAAAATCCACACGATCGCTAGCGATGGAGCAAAATAACGGACCATCCTCCGCGAATCCCGTCGCGAAGCGAAGCCACTTGCCATCAGTCCATCGGCCGTGCCAAAACCAGGGAATAATAATTGTTTACCGGCTCGAAGTGTTCTTCCATGGTAAATCCGGCCTCTTCTAGCATGCTCTCCAACCTCCCAAGGGTGAACTTACGGCTGATTTCGGTACGAATCTGCTCGCCATCGGCCAAGTGTATTTCAGTTCGCATGGTCGGCAACGCGATGCGCTGATCGCGTTGCGCAACGAGGTACATCTCGACCTGTTCGTCGACGGCATTGTACAAGGCCTTGTGCACGAAGGCGGTTGGGTCAAAATCCGCCTGCAACTCGCGGTTGAGTACGTCTAGCAGGTTGAGATTGAACAAAGCAGTGTACCCATTCGCATCGTTATAGGCCGCATGCAGGACCGCGGGATCTTTGACTCGGTCCGCGCCGAGCAGTAACCAATCGTCGCCCCCCATACAACGCCGCAGGTCGGTCAAGAATTCGTTCGCTTGGGTTGAACTGAAGTTACCGACGGTGCCACCCAAGAACACGAACAAGCGCGGGCCGGACGGAACAGGTAACCCGGCCAAACCGGCATGATAATCGCCGACCAAGCCGTTGACACCCAACCACGGATAACGTTGAGTCAGTTCGGTGGCGGCTTGTTTGACGATGGCTTCGCACACATCGAACGGCCAATAGGTCGCCGGCATCTTGACCGCTTCCAGTGCATCGAGGAGATGGCGGGTTTTGCGAGCGGTGCCGCTACCCAGCTCGACCAAATGCCGCGGCCGGGTCAGCGCAATGATTCGCTGGGCCCAACTGCCCAACAAAGCCGCTTCGGTACGCGTCGGATAATACTCGGGCGTATCGCAAATCCGGTCGAACAGTTGCGATCCGCGGTCATCATAGAAATACTTCGGTGGCAACCATCGTGGTGGGTGCAACAACCCCGCACGAACATCGTCGGCCAGGGAGGGAATCGGTTGGCTAGGTGGTACGACTTGGCAAGTGATTGGGTTGTCGGCACGGGAACCGGTTGTTGGAATCATCGAAAACGTCACTATCTATTGGCCTGGCGCAAGGCTAGCATGCATACTAATCCGTTTACACATGCTTGCCGCATCTGGCGATCTTGCGCAACCGCAACAATGCGCACGGTCGCGTCATCAAAGGCTGCCACCCCTTGCGCGAGGAGGACCACGAACCCATGATAGCCACTTGCCTCGATCGAGTGATCGCGTATGTGTAGGCACGCCGTTTATCTCGGGCCGGCAATCGACCTCGCCCGCTTCCTTTTGGCACCCACACACAGCTTGGTCGAACAGGCCTATGCCCCGCGGGAATTGAAATTCGCCAAGTTGAATGCCGATGGTTTTGGCTTTGCCTGGTTCGACGCCGACGGTTGTCCATGCCGTTACGTCAATCCCATGCCGATCTGGTCGGACACCAATCTCACCGGTCTAGGTCGCTCCTTGCATGCCGCCCTGTGGTTAGCCAGTGTCCGCAGCGCGACCTCGGGATTCAGTTCCGGGGCCATCAATACCCAACCTTTCTGCGCCAATGGCCTCGCCTTCAGCCACAACGGTTACCTCGACCAATTCAACGAGCACGCGCGCCCCGCCTTGATGCGTACGTTGCCGACCGAAATCACCAAAGACCTTTGTGGCAACACCGATTCGGAATACCTATTCGCATTGATCCGCCATCTCCATGCGCACAATCCAGCCACATCCCTGGCGAGTTTGGTTGCCAGAGCATTCACCGCAATCAACGATTGGCAAGCCGGTGCCACGGCGCTGCTCAACGTGATCATCAGCGACGGCGAGCAGGTCGTCGCCACTCGCCATGCCCTCGATGGTGAATCGCCCTCGTTGTACTTTACCGTTGCCGATACGGCATTCCCCACCCACGGGCAACTCATCGCGTCGGAGCGATTGACCGACGATCCCGCTTGGCAACCCGTACCAGATCACCACGTCGTAATGATGTCACGACAACGGCCACCGCAGTTCATCGCCCTGTGACTTCACTCGCGACACTGCTTCGTTTGCGTGCGGTCCAGCGTCGCCTGCGCGCCATCGCCGAAGGCTTCGACGACGCCACCCTGCGGCAACAATTCCATCCGGACATCAGCCCGCTCGGTTGGCATATCGGGCATTGCGCGTTCATCGAGGATCTTTGGCTGCGCGAGCGCATTGGCGGTGATATGAGTAGAACCAAGAAGTTGCATCGTTTCTACTTGCCGCAATTCTCTCCCAAGCACAAACGCGGCCGTCGTTTACCGTCACGGCGACGCTTGCTCGCCGAAGTCGAACACAAGCAAAACGAGAACATTTTGTTGCTTGCGGGGTTAGCCGAACCACTTAACACCGCTCATCCACTGCTGACCGACGAATATCTGCAAAAGTTTATCATCCAACACCACGCGCAACATCTAGAGACCATGCAAATGGCGTTACAACAACGCGCATTCTCCATCTACGGGAACACCGATCCGTGCTGCGCTGTACTCAATAACGCGCCGCAAAGCCGACGCGAAAGGGTCCGTTTACCCCGTGCCACCTATCGCATCGGCGGAGTTGCACCCGATGCCTTCGACAATGAATTACCGCAGCATACCGTCGAGATCGGCCCCTTTCAGATTGCCCTGCAACCGGTCAGTAACGCCGACTACCTCGCCTTCCTCCAAGCCGGGGGTTACCACAACCTGAATCACTGGGACAACGCCGGTCGCGCTTGGCTTGAGCAAACACCGCATCAGGCACCGGAACATTGGCGCTGCGACGGCAACGGCGGCTGGTTTGCGCTCCATTCGAACGGACCGCAGGCATTGTCACCCGCCACGCCAGTCAGTGGCATCTGTTACCACGAAGCCCGGGCCTTTGCGCATTGGGCCGGCGGCCGCCTACCCCACGAATACGAATGGGAAATTGGCTATCGCACTGGCATCTTGGAGCAGGTGGGTAGCGCCTGGGAATGGTGCGACAACGCGTTTTTCCCGTACCCGGGATTTCAACCCTTTCCGTACCCGGAATACTCGCAACCGTGGTTCGACGGCCACCATTTCACCCTCCGCGGTGGCAGTCGCCATACCCGAGCCGAGCTTCGCCGACCGTCTTTCCGTAACTTTCATCAGCCGGACAAACGTTACATTTTCGCCGGGTTACGCCTGGCTTTCGATGCTTGAAGTGTGAGTTAAACGATCATCCGGCCATGTCGCGGCTCAGCGTAACGAACCGCGAATCGTTCGTTCGATGTCTACCACCGTGACCCATGGGTAATGCCCGGGTCGTCGATGATGCTGTAGTACCCACATGGCGATTTGTCCGGGCGTACCATGCAATCCATGTCGCGAGACTTCACAATCATCGTCATCGACACCGAAGTGATCACGAATTTGGTAGCGGAGTCGAGCCCGATAAGATGGCGGGGTTCCCGCCGCCTGAAAATCTCGGAGCCAAACATGAATCCCCTGCATGCTCCCGATGCAGATTTTTGCGACGCGATCGCGCAGCAAACTCAGATGCACCCAAGGGGGTTCCAAACTCGGTAGGGGTCGGGCAGTAATCACCCCGAGTTCGGTAGCGGCGACGGGCACGCCGAGTGCGCGCACCGGCCCCGGGAAAGTCACCAAATCTCGATAATCGATGCGACCGCTGCGATACTGTGCTTGCAAATTGGTATGAAGGCGTGCCTCGAACTGGGCGGCGGCAAGCAAAAAGCCC
>CAZWQC010000163.1:0-6398 GCA_964635785.1 uncultured Ectothiorhodospiraceae bacterium | reverse complement strand
GGCATCACCTTGTCGATCGCCTCGCGGGCAGGGACGGAAGGCAAGCTGTTCGGATCGGTCAGCGCGGCGGATATTACCGATGCGCTCGAGGCGCAAGGGACCACCATCGAACGGCGGGCGGTACGCCTACCCGATGGACCGCTGCGGCATGTGGGTGAATACGACATCGAGCTGTATTTGCACCCGGAGGTCGCGGTCACCATCGCCGTTCATGTGGTTGCAGAATAAACGGTGTTTGCTTCGGTCGCCAGACGCTGCCTGGATACCGAAGCTTATCGGCACTGCCGTGCGAATCAGGCTGCAGAACGACCAACACGGAGCTGCCCAGGCTTAAAGCCGTGACACCGGTGTTAACCCATGACCGACTCCTCGATGTCCCAACTGCGCATACCGCCCCATTCCATCGAAGCCGAGCAAGCGGTTTTGGGTGGATTGATGCTAGATAATCGGGCGTGGGATTCCGTTTCCGATCGCATCACGGCGAAAGATTTTTACCGCCGTGATCACCAAGTGATTTTTTCCGCAATCGCTGACCTGAGCAATGCGCAAAAACCCTGTGATGCGGTGACCCTGTCGGATTGGCTGACGCAACGCGAGCAGCTCGACGACGTTGGCGGATTGATCTATCTCGGCCGCTTGGCAAAGGATACCCCCAGTGCGGCAAACATCCGCTGGTATGCCGATATCGTCCGGGAGCGTGCGGTGTTGCGTCAACTCATCGAGGTCGGTACCGATATCGTCGACAGTGCCTTTCGTACCGCAGGACAAGATAGTCAGACACTACTGGACGAAGCCGAGCGTCGGGTATTCGAAATCGCTGAGCAAGGCGCCGCTCACCGGCAGGGCTATCGTCCCATCAGCGTTCTGCTGAAAGCGACGTTGGAGCGCATCGAAACGCTCATGGAACTCGACGATCCGATCACCGGATTGCCCACCGGTTATACGGATTTCGATGAGAAAACGTCGGGACTGCAAAAAGGGGATCTCATTATCGTCGCCGGTCGCCCATCCATGGGTAAAACCGCATTCGCCATGAACTTGGCGGAATACGCAACACTCAAGAGCAAATGCCCGGTCGCCGTATTCAGCATGGAGATGCCTGGGGAACAATTGGCCATGCGCATGCTCTCCTCGCTTGCCCGAGTCGATCAACACCGCCTGCGCACCGGGCAACTACAAGAACAAGACTGGATTAGGCTCGGTAGCGCGATCGCCATGCTCAACGATACGAAGTTGTTCATCGACGATTCCGGCGCCTTGACGCCCAATGACCTGCGCTCTCGGGCACGGCGGATCGCCCGGGAGAACGAGGGGATTGGCTTGATCGTCGTCGATTATTTACAGTTGATGCGTGTTTCCCAGTCGGTCGAGAACCGCGCGACGGAAATCTCGGAAATTTCTCGTAATCTCAAAGCATTGGCGAAAGAGTTACAAGTACCGGTGGTCGCGCTGTCCCAGCTTAACCGGAGCTTGGAGCAACGCCCGGACAAGCGTCCGAAAATGGCCGACTTGCGCGAATCGGGCGCAATCGAACAGGATGCCGATGTCATCGTCTTCATCTACCGCGACGAAGTCTACAACGAGGAAAGTACGGACAAGGGCACGGCAGAAATCATCATCGCCAAGCAACGCAATGGCCCGATCGGCATGGTGCGTTTGACATTCCAAGGGCAATACACCCGCTTTGACAACTATATACCCGAAGTTTACACCAGTGACGGAATACACTGATGCGAGCCGCTTGGCTCGATATCGATCTCGCCGCATTGCGGCATAATTTCCAAATCGTTCGCCGCCATGCGCCAACCTGCCGGACTGCCGCCGTCATCAAAGCCAACGCCTACGGACATGGCTTGTTACCGGTTGCGCGCACACTGATGGCCGCTGGTGCGGACGCTTTGGCGGTCAGTCTGGTCGGCGAAGCGCAGGCACTGCGCGATGCCGGTTTGAACCTACCGATTCTGGTATTACAAGGCGCGTTTCGAAAAGACGATTGGCAGGCGGCGGCGAGTCACGACTTCGCCTTGACCATTCACACAGAAACTCAATTGCAGCAGCTGTCATCGCAACGCCTGACTGCGCCGCTGGATATCTGGTTGAAACTCGACACCGGCATGCATCGCCTCGGGTTCAAGCCCGAGAACCTGCCGTCTTTACTTGCGCGCGTGCAAAGCTTGGCCAACGTGCGTACCGTCACGCTGATGACCCATCTCGCTTGTGCCGATCAGCCCGACAGCGGGTCGACCCGCGATCAGCTAAACCGTTTTGCGACCGCAGCCAATGCCCTACCCCAGAGCAAAAGCGTGGCCAACTCCGCTGCAATACTGGCTTGGCCACAAGCTCACTACGATTGGGTGCGACCCGGCATTATGCTGTACGGTGCCTCACCATTCGGTACCAGCCAACCGCTGGCGCGATTCGATCTGCGTCCGGTCATGGCCTTACGGGCGCCTTTGATCGCCATTCAGCACTGTACCGCCGGTGACCAGGTGGGTTATGGCGGCACCTGGACATGTCCGCAAACCATGCCCATCGGCATTATCGGCGCGGGTTACGCGGATGGCTACCCGCGTCATGCCGGCAATGACACACCCGTCCTCGTCGATCAGGCGATCGTCCGCTTGGTCGGTCGGGTCTCCATGGATATGCTGGCAGTCGATTTGCGTAACGCCCCTGGCGCCTGCGTGGGTAGCACCGCGACCTTATGGGGGGCCGGTTTACCGGTCGAGGAAATTGCCGCCGCGGCTGGGACCATCAGCTACGAATTGCTATGCAACGCCGGGGCACACGTTCGCGCGATGGTACGAGACGCCGTCTAAGGCCGATCAAGGCGCGTGCAAAACGATCCCGTCGCGACGAATCAAATCCACTCGCATCGCTTGCTATCCTCTATATCTAGTACTATATTGCCCCTGCACCGCTAAATATGGTGTTAAATCACCTGGCGCGCTCTCACCGGGCGCGCCCATCTCGACCTCAAGGAGGCAGTATGCAACCCCAAGCCGTGTCGATTGACGTCTTAAAAGAGAAATACGCCAAAGGCAACGAACAAACAATCGAAGACATCCAACAGCGTGTGGCACGCGCCCTGGCCGTGGTCGAAACCGATTCGAGCCAATGGGAGCGACGCTTTTTTCAAGCCATGCAACACGGTTTCATCCCCGCTGGACGGATCATGTCCGCCGCCGGCGCCAATATCGAAGCCACGCTCATCAATTGTTTCGTCCAACCGGTTGGCGACTCGGTTTCCGAGCATCGTGACGGCAAGCCGGGCATCTATCCGGCACTCAACCAAGCGGCGGAAACCATGCGTCGTGGCGGTGGCGTGGGCTACGACTTCTCGCGCATCCGGCCGAAAGGTGCCCTGGTCAAAGGCACGGCGAGTCGAGCGAGCGGGCCGGTTTCGTATATGCGTGTGTTCGACCGCTCCTGCGAGACGGTGGAATCCGCGGGGGCGCGACGCGGGGCTCAGATGGGCGTATTACGAGTCGATCACCCGGATATCGAGGAATTCGTCACGGCAAAAAGCGAGCGTGGGGAACTCACCAACTTCAATGTCTCCGTCGGTGTCACCGATGATTTCATGCAAGCCGTCGTCGCCGATCGCAGCGTCGATTTAGTACACAAAGCCGAACCCGGTCCCGAGCAAATGCAGCAAGGCGCAAGGCAGCGCGATGACGGCATGTGGGTGTATCGGCGAATTCGTGCCCGGGATCTCTGGGACGAGATCATGGCCTCGACCTACGACCATGCCGAACCCGGCGTTTTGTTCCTAGATCGCATCAACACCGATAACAATCTTTACTATTGTGAAACGATCGAAAGCACCAATCCTTGCGCTGAGCAACCGTTGCCTGATTACGGTGCTTGCTGCCTCGGTAGCATCAATCTCACCCGCTTTGTGCAACGCTCGTTCACCGCCGATGCGACGTTCGACTTCGATGCCTTCGGGCAGATCGTCGCCACCGCCGTGCGCATCCTCGACAATGTCCTTGAAGCCACGCATTGGCCATTGGCCGAACAAGCCAAAGAGGCACGTGATAAACGCCGTATTGGCCTTGGCTACACCGGCTTGGGCGATGCCCTGATCATGCTCGGTCTGCGCTACGACACCCAAGCGGCACGCGACATGGGCGCACGCATCTCGGCCTCGTTACGCGACGCGGCCTATCGCGCCTCCATTGCCTTGGCCCGAGAAAAAAGCCCGTTTCCACTTTTGGATGTCGAAGCGTACCTCAACGGCAAATTCATCGGTCGGCTACCGGCTGACATCCGCGAAGATATCGCCCGCTTCGGCATTCGCAACAGCCATCTGATCAGTATCGCGCCCACCGGCACGATCAGCCTCGCCTTCGCCGACAATGCCAGTAACGGCATCGAACCCCCTTTTTCATTCACTTACACCCGCCGCAAGCGTGAATCCGACGGCACACACCGGGACTATGTCGTCGAGGACCATGCTTATCGGCTATATCGTGAGAGTGGCGGCGATGTCGAGCGCCTCCCCGACGCATTCGTCTGCGCGCTGCAAATCAGCGCCATCGACCATGCTCGCATGGTCACCGCGGTCATGCCCTACATCGACTCGTCCATTTCCAAAACCGTCAACGTCCCTGCCGACTATGAGTATGCCGATTTCAAGGACCTCTATCTCGACGCCTGGCGCAATGGGGCAAAAGGCTTGGCGACATTCCGGCCAAACAGCATCACCGGGGCGGTGCTAAGCGAAGCGAATGCGAAGAAGAACACGCCGCCGGAAGGTCAACTCGACGAATCCGATCCCGACCGGCGCATGCGCTTAAAGGAAATCCCGACGCCTCCTTTGGCGAGTCTACGTTGGCGCAAACGGCCCGAACTGGCGGCCGGCAATCCCGCTTGGACATACATGGTCAGCCATCCACACGGTTATCGTTTTGCCTTGTTTATTGGCCACGTCGAAAACGGCGAACGTCATCCCTTTGAGGTTTGGGTCAACGGGGCCGAACAACCACGCGGTTTGGGCGCGCTCGCAAAATCACTGTCCATGGACATGCGCAGTCAAGATCGTGCCTGGTTACAAACCAAGCTAGAAAGTTTGGCGACGATCAACGGTGACGACGTATTCGACTACCCCATGCCGCCGGCTGGCGACGGTAAACGCATGCCAAGCCTGGTCGCTTGCTTCGCGCAGTTACTGCTGTATCGCTGCAATGAACTCGGTGCTTTCACCCAATTTGGCAAAACACCGTTGCTCGACGCCTTGATGTCGGCCAAAGAGCCCCGAACCAGCCCGGACGGCACGTTGTCCTGGACCGTCGATATACGCAATCCAGCAACCGACGATGATTTTGTCATGGGCTTAAAGGAATTGACCTTGCCAGACGGACAACGCCGGCCCTACTCCGTCTGGTTGGCTGGGGAATACCCACGGACACTGGATGGCCTGTGTCGAAGTCTCTCTTTTGACATGCGGGTCGTCGATCCCGCCTGGCTCGGTGGCAAGCTGCGACAATTGATCAACTATCCCGAACCCCGTGGCGATTTCCTGGCTCGCGTCCCCGGACGCGACAACCAAGCCAACTATCCATCGACCATTGCCTACATGGCCCAGCTCATGATTCATCGCTATGCGATGCTAGGAATTTTGGACGAAGACGGTTATCCGATGGAACCGATGGGTGCGCTGGATACGGAAAGCGAACCAGAAGTCACGACTAATGTCATCCCCTTGCGTCACGCCGGTGCTTTGGAAGTACAACCCGGTCGACGTTGCGCGCATTGTGGTAATTATGCCGTTATCAAAATTGATGGCTGCGATTTTTGTACGGCTTGTGGGGAACGGGGAGCATGCGGATAAACGACCCGATGATCGCGACCGACTAAACCCGGTCGGGTCACCCACTCGACCACCGTCAGACCCGACAACGAGATCGATCCGGTCGCATGACCGGATCGGTCGATGGAACGCTGCAATACTGCGCTTTAGAACCACTTGGTCAGCCGCTACGGTGCAACAGATGCAAAGATCAAGGCAATCCGCACACATTGTTTATTCGTTCAGTTTATTCGTTCATTCGGTGTGACTGAAAGAAATCCCGAAGCAACTGTGCTGCTTCCTTTGCCAACACACCAGCTCTCACCTCGAGCCGATCGTTCTGTGTGGATACCAATACACTGTCAAGGTGACTGACCGCACCAATACGTGGATCGGCACAACCATAAACCAACCGCTTTACCCGCGCATGCACAATGGCTCCTAGGCACATTGGGCAGGGCTCCAGGGTCACGTACAGTTCGGTGTTCGGCAGCCGATAGTTGCCCACCCGCGCTGCGGCTGCCCGAAGCGCAACGATTTCGGCATGCGCGGTCGGATCGTGGGAGGTTCGCGATCGGTTATAGCCCTCTGCCAGTAGTTTCCC
>CAZWQC010000162.1:5944-6405 GCA_964635785.1 uncultured Ectothiorhodospiraceae bacterium | reverse complement strand
GGTGGGCACGATGTTGAACCCGTCCTCTATGCCGAGGAACCGCAAGTGGTTCCATGCTATGATCGCGAACGCGATGCCTTCGAGAGCAAGTTGATCGACTCGGCTTTGGCGACCGAACAACCCCTGCTCGGGATCTGTCGCGGTGCCCAATTACTCAACGTTCGCCTCGGCGGCAGCCTGCATCAAGACCTGCGCGAACAACGCCGATACACCTCACGGCGACGCACGATTTTCCCGCTCAAAACCGTACATCTCAACGCCGACAGTCGCATGGCACGCTTGCTCAGGCGAGAGCGGCTGCGCATCAATAGCCTGCACAATCAAGCCATCGCCCGACTTGGCCATGGTCTGCATATTGTCGGGCGCGACCTCGACGGCATTGTGCAAGCGGTGGAATCTCCCACGGCGCCGTTTCTCTTCGGCGTGCAATGGCATCCCGAAATGTTGCCCTATTGGCCACG
>CAZWQC010000162.1:0-5934 GCA_964635785.1 uncultured Ectothiorhodospiraceae bacterium | reverse complement strand
GACCCGATACCGGGTGAGTCGAGGCGGCATCGGCTGAACTTGCTGTCGAATTTGGCCTTGGTCGCTTCGCCTCACCCGCCACGTGGCAATGGATTCGTAAGTTCTTGCGTTCCTGGCTCCCGCAGGCAGGCCTGGACACGGCAGAGTTTTCAATTTTGGACAATCAATATTCACCGAGCTGCTGCTCAAAAACGATAACGGAGCGTCTGCCGGGAAATACCCGGCGAGCGGGCTCGCGATCGCTAAGGACGTCAATGAACCTCGCTAATTTTTGCCTTTGTCCCAGTCAACGGCTAAACTTTCCGAAACCGTTACCAACCGAGCCCCAATCATGCTCATCCTACCCGTACACAAGCGCTTAACTCGGCAGAATTTTCCAATCGTCACCCTGGTGCTGATCGCTATCAACATCTGGGTTTTCTTCTTCCTCCAGGTTCCTGATGCCGTCCGTCGCGTGACCGCTCACGAATTCTATTTACAGTCTGATCTCAAAAGTATCGAATTACCGCTATTCCCGGATTACCTGACCCAAACCCAAGGCCGCGCGGCAAGGGACTTTATACGCGAGAACACCGAGCCCGACGAACTCCTGCCTTTGATCGATGCTCATCCAGAATTCCGTGCCTGGGTGCCCAATCATATACCAATCGAACAGATCGACGACTGGCAAAGCGTTCGCACCCAGTATGAAGCGCTACGCGGTAACCCATTCACCGATCGCTACTACCTGCAATTTAACTCAGTCCGACCCGTCAGTCTATTGTCCCACATGTTTCTTCACGGCGGCATCGGGCATTTGTTTGGCAATATGCTGTTTTTGTTCTTCCTCGGATTGTTGGTGGAGGGGGCGACGGGGCGCCGCCTATTCTTGGCAAGTTACTTATTGGCGGGCTTTGGTGCAACCGTCGCTTCACTTGCGGTGCACTGGGGTAGTATCGGTGGCAGCCTCGGCGCATCCGGTGCCATTGCCGGACTGATGGGTCTTTACACCGTCTTGTATGGCAGGCGCAAAGTCCGTTTTTTCTACTGGGCGTTCATCTATTTCGACTACGTAAAAAAACCAGCGATTTGGCTGCTACCGGCATGGCTTGGCTGGTCGTTTTTACAGTTTTTCCTCGACTCGGCAGGCAACGTCGCTTATGAGGCACATATCGGTGGCATTGTTACCGGCGTCTTGTTGGCATTGGGCATTTTGCAACTGCGCTGGCAGAACAGCGAGTTCCTCGACGAAGAATCCAACCGCGATGCCGACTCCGCGCTTTATCAACAAGCGCTAGCCGATCTCGAGGCACTGCAGATCGACCAGGCCAAAACCAAACTCAAGGAACTCCTGCCACGTCACGGCGACGATTTTCGCTTTCTCAAGCAGTTTCACCGCGCCTGTCAAATCCGGCCAAAAGACCCAGATCTGCCGGACGCCATGGTCCGTTTGCTTGAATGGCCAGCTTATCGTGACGACGAGCAGGACTATGTTCACAAGGCGTTCCAACGCTTTCTCAATGAGCCGCGATTACTGCCTGGACTTTCCGTCGACGCCGCCGCCCGCACTGCCAAGCGATTTGCCCACCAAGGCCATCTGCGTGAGGCTCGTGCACTCGTGCATTGGCTCTGGCAACACCCGGCGTCAGAACCGGTTCGTTCTGCTACCCTTGTTCTTGGCCGTGCCTGTGTCAGCCAAGAACAGGTTGACTTGGCAGGCCGTTACCTCAACTGGGTCGTTCAAAACGGACCAACCGATGCACTGAGCCATGAAGCGCAGACGTTGCTACCATGAGTCGGGAATTCCGTTGCTGACCAATTCGCGATTCGCCCTAACCTAGCACCCGTTCAAGCACGGTGACCTGCTGTTGGATCTCCGCAACCAATGCGTGCTCCGGATACCGGCGCAGCAACCCACGTAAAATGTCCAATGCCTTTTGTTCCTGATTGACGTTGACAAGCGCTTTGGCCGCCAAGAAGTCGTTGTTCGGCGTATCCGGATGGTCGGGGTATTGACTGCCAAAACCCGACGTCAGTTTAACCACCAACTGGCTTTTCCCAAATTGCTCGGCCAGTTTCGCCAGCGGTAGCACTTGTTCCGGTTCCCGCAATTGAAACGTTTTATCCACATCCAGGCAATCGTCGGCAATCTGCAACGCCCGACGTAGATTGTCGAAGCTGTTCAATAATAGCGTGATGTAATGGCGGCCGTGCTCGATGAGCTTTTCTTTGTCGCCGGCAAGCCGCAGTAACTTATGATATTCATCCCGCAGCGCCGGTGTGCCGCCACCTGCACCAAAGGACTCCTCGAGCAAAGCGATCGCTTTCGGCAACTCCCCCTCCTGTACCGTCGCCTTGACCTCATCCAACACGATCTCATCGGCTGTTCTTGCTTTTTCCAGAGAATGGGCGTAACTCAGTTTCACACCCAGAATCTCATGGTACTGGTACACGATATAGCCCATCAAATGGAACATCACAACCAAGAAATAGAAACTCACGAAGAAGAAAATCACTTGGCTTAGAAGCGGCGGCAATAGACTCAAAACGTAGGTTTTCAACGTCGCGCTGCTGATCAGCATCAGCAACAGAAACAGCACAGCGAGGAAATATGGCGAACCGATGCGACCGATCAAGTCCAGCCAGAGCACTGGATTGAGTGCCGGTAGTACACGTTGTTCCATGGCCAGTGCAATGATGGCGGCAGGAAAGCTGATCAACACGATCATGCCAAACAGTATTGCAATGACGGGATGGACGAAAACTGCCACAAGCGCCACCATGCCGATCATTCCCAAAACGAGAAACAACTGTTTGACCGCCATGTCGTCCGTGTTGGCCATATAGACCAACGAAGTGCTCCCCGTCCCCCCCTTTGCGGTATACGCGAGCACTTCGTAGGCATATTTGTACGAACCCAACCAGATGAGAAACCCGATCAGGAATCCAAACCCGGGCAGAAACTTTAACAAAGACAAAACGCTAAACCCAGCGATTACCGCAAGCGTATCGGTGGTCAACGGGTAGGCGAAGATTTTGTTCAGCCGCAACCAAAACGGCGTAATCGCCTGCTGATTATCGAACAAATGCGACATTTCCTCTCCTGCCATTGCGTTGTGATACATTCCTGACCAACCGAGAGCCTTGTTGAGCAGAGAAGACTTTTGGCGATTGGGCAATTCGTTGGCGCCTGACCAGCGGGCAAGAACCGCGATCGATCACTCACCATGGAACGCTGGCTCGACCCGCACCGGGCAATGGAGCGAGCGACTGACAAGACACGCTTGATGAGCCTTTTCCAGGGCCCGCTTGGCCTTGTCGTGTAACATCTTTGGACAGGTAATTTGCGGGCGAACCGTGATTTCACTGAAACGAAACCCCTGTTTTTCCTCGAAAACCAACTGCCCTTGCGCCTGGGAATGATACTCTCGCACAGTGACACGCATCTTATCCGCGACAATAAAAAACGTGTTCGCCAAACAAATCTCAACCGCTGCCACCACCATGTGTTCCGGATCATAGCAAGCAGGATCATTCGGCCCCCCACAACACAGGGATGGCTTGTCTCCCATGCCAATCTCCCCGAACACATCGCCGCCCTGCCCCGCCCGCCAACGATAGTGCGTGATATAGTGCAAAGGAATCGTGCTCATGCTGATCTCGCTACGTCAAAACAAAATCCGCATACCGAGCGACACGCCAAGTTGCCGTTCCGCCCGACCCGCGTTATCCAGAACCAAAGGATGGGCTTCAAAATGGCCCTGTGCGCCAAGATCCAGCCCGGTATCGAACTCGAACCCGGCCTGATTGCTGAGGGCGTTGGCGTCGGGTCGCAAGTACGCCACGATAACGTAAGTCGTTACCGCATCAGTAAACGCATGATCCACACCCCCGGCGATCATCCAACCGCCATTTTCCGCGATCTTCCGGCTCGTCTGGGCCCGATACCACTGCGCTTTATAAGTGTTCTCGAGTTCCGTAAAAGCCATTCCCACACCGTAGCTCAAGCGATCGTTGCCTCGCAAAAATCCCTCGTCAAAACTATATTGCCCGAAACCGGTAAAGCGAAACCCATGATGATCGAGCGTCGCTACGGCCCGCACCGCCTTTTCGCGATCGATATTGCGTTCGACCGCCTCGGCAATCGCATGCGATTCAAACCCCACCCCGGCAAACCACGGCCCATTGCTGTGTTCGGTATCCCGATAAGCGATCGACACCCCGTACGCGTTTTGGCTGTCATCATCACCGCCGCGATGGCTGGAAACCAAATCGTGATCCGTCGAATACACTGCCAGCACCTCCACGCCTGCAATCCGCGGTGAGCGATACGCGATCACATTGGAAACCATCAAATCGAAACCAGGGCCCGTTCCCGATCCGACCGCAGTAATGCTACGATTTTGTCCCATCTGGCTATGCCAAAACAAGTCCACCTCGCGACCCAGTCGCTTCAGCGGGAAATCGTGCCGTCCATACAACAGGGTTCCCCAGTCCGCACTGCTTAACCCTACAAATCGTTCACGCTGGAAACCCAAATCGTCATCATCGTCGTTATCGGCAAGATCCACACCCCATTCGACCTGGTACACGGCAGCGAGTCCTTCGCCAAGGTCTTGCTCGCCCTTGATGCCGATCAATGAGTTATTGTTCGATACAGCCCATTCGTCTTCGGCGTCCTCGTCCACCCATTCCACCGAAACATGCGCTTGACCATACACACTCGGCATGGCGGCAATTCGCAGCGGGCAGGCGAAGGTGCCGGCTACCGCCAACACAAACATACTGCGTTTCGTCATTGTTTCACTCCACCAGGAATCCACTCAACGCAGCCACAACCCGACCGCGTTCCCGCCTTATACCGACCTCGGCAAACGGATGCAATCGACGCGACGCAAGTTTCTTGGTCAAGGGCCCTTTGTCAACTCGAGCGAACCTCGACCAGCACCCTCGATCTCACCAAGAAACCCCCTTAAATCCGCCGGTTGCGGCGGACGTTTCGTTTGCGTGACAAAACGTCTCAACACCGGCAACAGACGGTCGGCCTGCTCGGCCGACAGCTCATAGTCGAGCCACTCGGCGTATGTACGACGCAGTGCATGCTTACCCGAGTGCTTGCCGAGTAGAACCCGATGTTCTCGACCGATCTCCGCCGGATCGATACCTTGATAGTTGCGCAAATCCTTCAACATTCCGTCAACATGAATTCCCGATTCGTGGGTAAAAGCACCCTCGCCAACCAAGCTCTTGTGCCAGCTCACTGGCCGACCGGAGGCTGCACTGACGAGATCGGACAACGCCTGAAAACACCGTAGGTCAATCCCCATATCCTGACCGTAAAGGTACTTCAGCCCCATCACGACTTCCTCCAACGCAGCGTTACCCGCTCGCTCTCCAATGCCATGGACTGTCGTGTTGACATGGGTTACACCTGCCCGTACGGCTGCCAATGTATTGGCCGTTGCCAAACCCAAATCGTCATGCGCATGCATTTCCAAATCCAAACCAGTCCGGTCACGCAGTGCTTTGATCCGTTCGTAAACCATGAACGGATCGAGCACGCCAAGCGTATCGGCAAAGCGGAACCGACAAGCACCGGCCCACTCGATGGTCTCAAGCAACCTTGCGAGAAAACCCAAATCTGCCCGCGACGCATCCTCGCCACCGACGCAAACCGATAACCCCATGTCGAGCGCCTGCGGTATCAGCCTTCCCACCTGGGCGATAACCCAATCACGATCTTTGCCGAGTTTGTACTGTATCTGTTGATCCGACACCGGCACCGAAAGATTGACGATATCGACACCAAGGGATTCGCACAAATCGAGATCCTGCGTCGCAATCCGCGCCCACACCATTAAGCGGGCATCGAGCGAAAGTGACGCCAACGCACGGATGTCGGCCCGTTCGTCTTCCCCCATCGCCGGGATCCCGACCTCCAAGTGACGCACGCCG
>CAZWQC010000161.1:0-6406 GCA_964635785.1 uncultured Ectothiorhodospiraceae bacterium | reverse complement strand
GCCTGCGCCGTGTTGGGCGCGGCAGGCGGGTGTCCTGCATTGGGTTTCCCAGGTGCCAGCGCGAGAAGCCATTGCGCTGGTCAGCCAGCGAGAAGCGACCGCGGTTCAGTCACGGCCCATGCCAACAGCCGCACCAGCCGGTTTGCCATTTCCTGCCGCATTTCCTCCTGCAGGCGTTCTTCCTCCCGCGATTTTCCCAACACCTGCCGTTCATCATAGAGGAAATCGCGTCGCACCACCTCCTCCCGTTCCGCCAGATGCCAGCCGGTTGCCGCCGTGGCGCCTGCGCTCAAAGTCACCCGCAGGACCAGCTCGAACTCACGTGCCCGGCTGTCCGAACCGAGTGTCAACAAACCGCGGCTAAACTGCGCACTGTGCAGGACGAGGCGACTGTCGGCCAACCCTTGTTCGGCAACCAAAACCACGCCCCGTCGTTCCAGCGCCCGGCGCAATTGCAGGTCAACTCCGGATTCATCATGCTCGGCGTCCAAGTAAAGCCGCCCGATCCGATGGACGTCCAGGCGCACACTTTGCATACGAAAGCCGCACCCAAAAGCTAGCGACAACACGCCGAAACCACTCAAACCAAGTAAGTGCCGCCGCGTCAGTATCGACATTAACCGCTCACGACCACATTGACCAGCTTCCCTGGTACGACGATGACTTTGCGGATGGTTTTTCCGCCGGCAAACCTTTGCACGTTTTCATTCGCCAACGCGGCCGATTCGATGACATCTTGGCTCGCCGACGCGGCCACCTCGATCTCGGCACGGAGTTTACCGTTGACTTGCACGGCCAATTTGATGTTGTCGCGCACCAGCGCATCCGGGTCCACCTGCGGCCATGCACAATCCAAGATGTTGTCACCGAAATCCAGCTCGCGCCAGAGGTGATGGGTGATATGCGGTGCGATCGGTGCCAACAATCGCAATACCAAACCCAGCCCTTCACGCATCAGGGCCGCGTCGGCAGTCGCTTCTTGCAACGGCGACAAGATGTTGACCATGATCATGCAGGCCGACACCACCGTGTTGAATTGTTGCCGCTCATAATCGTAGAGGGCCTTTTGCAGCGTCTCGTACAATTCGCGCCGCGCCGCTCGTTGGGCATCGCCTAATGCCACAGGCTCCATGGCCGCGTTCGGGCAACGCTGGGCCAAGGTCCATAATCTGCGCAAAAACCGATAGGCACCTTCCACACCCTCATCCGACCATTCCAAGTTTTGCTCGGGTGGTGCCGTAAAGATGGTGTACAAACGAACCGTGTCAGCACCGTAGCGTTCGATCAATGCCTGCGGGTCGACACCGTTGTTTTTCGACTTGGACATTTTCTCGGTGCCACCGGGGATGACCGGCTGACCATCCGCCATCAATACGGCACTGACGATTCGTCCCTTCTCATCCCGAGTGACCTCGACGTCTGCCGGATTGAACCAAGTCGTATGACCTGCCTCGGTCGTCCGATAATAGGTGTCGGCCACTACCATGCCTTGTGTCAACAATCGCGTGAAAGGTTCGTCGTTATCGATGAGTCCTTCATCACGCAACAGTTTGTTGAAAAAGCGGGCATATAAGAGGTGTAGAATTGCGTGTTCGATGCCACCAACATATTGGTCGACCGGCAACCAATAGCGAACTCGCTCATCGAGCATGGCATTTCGATTGTCAGGGCAGCAATAGCGCGCGTAATACCAGCTCGACTCAAAAAAGGTATCGAAGGTATCGGTTTCCCGCTGCCGCCCGTCGCCGAGATCGTAGAAAGCTGTCATTTTTTTTAGCGGCGATCCGCTACCGTCAACGACTACGTCTTCCGGCAAGGTAACGGGAAACGTCGTTTCCGCCACCATTCGGCCATCGGGCTCTTTGATCGCCGGAATCGGACAACCCCAATACCGTTGCCGCGATACCCCCCAATCACGCAGCCGATAGTTGACCTGACGCTGGCCGAGTCCCCGTGCCTCCAGCCACTCGGCGATGGCAGTGAACGCCTCCGCCGAGTTAAGTCCGTTAAACGGACCCGAATCGACGAGCCGGCCCTTTTCGGTGTAGGCCGCGCTTTCAATGCCGCAAGTTGATCCATCGGCTGGAACGATCACTTGCCGTTTGGGGATGCCGTATTTCTCGGCGAACTCCCAGTCACGTTGGTCATGGCCTGGCACGGCCATCACCGCACCGGTGCCATAGCTCATGAGCACGAAATTGGCGGCGTAGATCGGCACGCGTTGCTTGGTCACCGGATGCACCGCATCGCGACTCAGCGGCATCCCTTTTTTTTCCAAGGTCTCAAGATCCGCTTCCGCCACACCGCCTTGACGACATGCCTCGATGAAAGTGGTCAACGCGGGAGATTCCGCCGCGCAGGTCAATGCCAGCGGATGCTCCGCCGCAACGGCAACGTAAGTCACGCCCATCAAGGTATCCGGACGGGTCGTAAACACCCGCAACGTTTCCGCGCTATCGGCGATGGCGAAATCAAGCTCGACGCCCACGGAACGTCCGATCCAATTGCGTTGCATGGTAAGGACTTGCTCTGGCCATCCTCCGGCCAACCTGTCCAATCCCGCCAACAACTCATCGGCATACCCAGTGATCTTGATAAACCATTGTTGGATATCGCGTTTTTCGACTAACGCACCGGACCGCCAACCACGCCCGTCGATCACCTGTTCGTTGGCGAGGACGGTTTGATCCACCGGATCCCAATTGACCGTCGCTTGTTTACGATAAGCCAAACCCTTCGCCATCAGTCGGGTAAACAGCCATTGTTCCCAGCGGTAATAGTCCGGGTCGCAGGTCGCGAGTTCACGATCCCAGTCGTAGCCGAACCCCAACACTTGCAATTGCCGTTTCATGTAGGCGATGTTTTGCCGCGTCCACTGCGCTGGCGGGCAGCCTTGTTTGATGGCCGCATTCTCGGCTGGTAAGCCGAACGCGTCCCAACCCATTGGCTGCAAGACATTCTTGCCGAGCATTCGTTGATAGCGGGCGATGACATCGCCGATCGTGTAATTGCGGACATGACCCATGTGCAGACGACCGCTCGGATACGGGAACATCGACAGGCAATAGAACTTCTCTCGAGTCGGATCCTCGGTTACCTTGAACGTTTGGCGCTCGGCCCAGTAAGCCTGGGCTTGGGCTTCGATGACGGCTGGATTGTATTGTTCTTGCATGGGTCAGGTAGGGTTGGCGTTGGAGACAATCCGATAGCATAAGTTGTACCGATTGCCGGCGCAATGGCTGCCGGGTTCCACTTGTGGGGAGCAGCAAACATTGCTGGCAGCCATGTCGTTTCACGTGGCAGCCGCCTGCGGAGTAGGGCAGTGTCGGATTTTCTCGTGCGCAAGCCTTTCGTTGTTGTCACAAGTCGCGCTATTCTTGCCGCGGGCCTTGATGTTGTATTCACGCCTTTTGCGACTCACCCGATTGAGAACCACCGATTGCGCGCCCTGCCTTAAGAACCCAACGAACTCAGGATGTCAGGGCTCATGGCAAACGGCATTGTGTTTGCGCGTGCAATCGACCGATGTCATCTGTTGGCCTCGGTTATGTGCTAACCTGCGCTGCATTGCCGTCACGCCTCGAGCCAACATTAACCGGTGCCATCCTCTGGAGAATACCCATGAGCGATACGAAAAAGAAGACGGGACTTACCCTCAACGCCAAGCTATTGCTGGGTTTCGGTGTCTTGCTTGTCCTGCTAACGGTTATCGCCGGTACGGGCTACGTGGCGATGCAAGCGGCAACCTCAGGCGTGACGCATTACCGTGCCATCGCTCGGGATACCAATCTGGCCGGGCGGCTCCAGGCGAACATGCTCATGGTGCGAATGAATGTCAAAGACTTCATGATCACTGGGAGCGAAACGGACAGGGACGAGTACGCCCAGTATATCCAGGCGATCGAGCAATTTCTGGCCGAAGCGCAACGCGAGATCCAAGATCCTGAGCGTGCCGCGACGATCGATCGTATCGAGGAAATGGTTTCCAATTATCGCGGGGGTTTTGCCTCGCTGACCCATCTCATGGACCAGCGTCAGCAACTGTTGGATAACAAGCTCGAGTCGCTTGGACCGGAAGTGGAAAGCAAATTGACCCGGATCATGACCAGTGCCCGCGAAGATGCCGATATGGCGATCGCCTTGAACGCGTCGAAGGCCGCGCGAGCCTTTCTGCAAACGCGGCTCCATGCTGCCCGGTTCTTACGATCGACTTCAAGCGACGATGTCGCAGGTGTCAATGCCAGCGCGAATGATTTCGAGGCGGGCATGCGCGCGCTTGATGGTTTGCTCGTCGATTCACAACGTCGCGAGTCCGTGCAACAGCTCCGTCGGCTGGTTGGGGATTATACGAGGGCTTTTGGCGAATTGGTGACGATTGCCCAAGCGCGTAACGCGGTAGTGGCCAACACCCTTGACCGGCTGGGTCCGGAAATCGCCGTACTGGTGGAGCAAGTCAAGTTAGATATTATGGCCGAACAGGACGAGCTAGGGTCGGAACTGATGGGCATCCTGCAATTGGCCAATCGAGTCATCATGGGCACCGCGGTGGTCTCGTTCGTTCTCGCGATCGGGACGGTGATCCTAATCATTCGCTCTGTCGGACGCCAACTCGGGCGCGATCCCCACGTTGTCTCGACGATTGCTGAACGAATCGCGCAAGGTGATCTGGCAATCCAGTTGAGTCACCACAAACTACGTGGCGTTTATGCTGCGATGACCCAGATGGTCGAACGATTGACGAAAGTGGTCTTGGAGGTGCGCAGTGCGTCCGACAATATTGCGAGTGGCTCGGATGAACTGTCGGCGAGCGCTCAATCCCTCTCTCAGGCGAACACTGAGCAAGCCGCCAGCGTTGAGGAAACTTCGGCGAGTATCGAACAACTGAATGCCTCGGTACAACAGAATACCGAGAACGCGCTTGCGACCAACGATATCGCCGCCAATGCAGCGGTGTTGGCGAAACGTGGGGGTGAGGCCGTCAACCGAACCGTTGGTGCCATGGAAGAGATCGCCGGCAAGATTGGCTTGATCAACGAGATCGCCTACAAGACCAATTTGTTGGCGTTGAATGCTGCCATCGAGGCTGCTCGGGCTGGCGAGCATGGCAAAGGTTTTAGTGTCGTTGCCGCCGAGGTGCGCAAATTGGCCGAAAACAGTAGTGCGACAGCTCAGGAAATCAGCGAGTTGGCCAACGGTAGCGTCGACATTGCCAAGCAAGCCGGCAAATTGCTCGATGAGATCGTACCGAGCATTGGCAAAACTGCCGAACTGGTGGAGGAAATCACTGCGTCTTCGCGCGAGCAGGCAGCCGGAATCCAACAGATTGGCGAAGCGATGAGCCAACTCGATCAGATCACCCAACAAAACGCTTCATCGTCGGAAGAACTCGCGGCGACCGCCGAAGAGTTGTCCGCCCAAGCCAACCAATTGCAGCAGGCCGTGTCCTTCTTCAGTCTGGCGACCGACGCCGATCGACCATCACACTAACGAATTGCGTGTCCCTTGGGGGCTCTGCATTGTGACGGTGGCAAGAGAGCCCCTGATTCCTTCCTCGAAAGCAAGTGCAGGGGCTCTTGGACGGAGACATCGAATCATGATGTTGGCAAAACCGCTTGGCGCGTTGAGTGTCTCACGCCAGTGACATACGCTCGTTTTTGAGCGATGGGGCGTCGGTGACGGTTGCGGCGATGACCCAATATTGGCTAGTAACCGTTACGCTAGGAGGGGTCTATGACAGAATTTGTCTTGTCGTTTATCTTTATGTTGATCGCGTTTGTTGGTCTTGCAGTGGGTATCTTGCTCGGCCGTGCACCGATTAAGGGTAGTTGTGGTGGAGTCAACCAGCAACCGGGTGCTTCCTGCGCTTGCCATACGCCATGCGAGACGAAGCGGCGCCGGCTAAAACAGCAAGAGCAAAACAGTTGAGCCAACACCCTGCCAGTGTCGTGTCGGCAGCGTCAGTGCAAGATGCGAAAGTCTTTTTCGCCGGCAATACGCCGATTTCCGAGCGGTTCAACGACGTCTATTTCGCTCGCGAGGATGGATTGACCGAATCACGCGAGGTTTTTCTCGCCGGCAACGACTTGCCCCAACGTTGGCAAGCGATTCGCGATTATCGGTTGGTCGAAACCGGCTTTGGAACCGGCCTGAACTGCTTGGCAACGTGGTTCGCCTGGCGCAATCAGCAGCCAAGCGATGGCACCCTGCATTATCTCAGCATCGAGCGCTTTCCTTTGCGCGAACCTGACCTTGCCGCGGCGCTTTCCCATTGGCCGGAACTCGCCGAATTGGCAGCACAGCTCCTTTGCGCCTATCCGTCCCGAGTGCCGGGTTGTCATCGTCTCGACTTCCCCGCGGATCGTTTCCAGCTCTCAAGTTACTCACTCTGCAGGCGACTGGGATGAAT
>CAZWQC010000160.1:0-6407 GCA_964635785.1 uncultured Ectothiorhodospiraceae bacterium | reverse complement strand
GACCGCTGTGCGCGAAGTGTACCGGGCGGCGAGTCGGAGTGAGGGCGAACTGGCTGTGCTGCCGGTCGAGGAGGTCTTCCGTACGCGCAAACCCATTGAATCGGCGGGTCCGTTGTTGCTCAATGCACGCAGCGGCGATCGTTTCATGGTGGTGCACCGGTTGGCGCTGTTACGGGGGATGACAGAGGATCGTGCCGCGGTCGTTTTGGCATTTCGCGAGGTCAGCGAAGCGGTGTCGACCCGCCCCAGCGTGAATCGTGAACAAGTCCAGATCGGCAACACATTACGCGCTATCGGCGATGCGCTCGTGATTACCGACAACGCCACTCGCATCGTCCAAATCAATGGTGCGGCTGAGCGAGTGTGTGGTTGGAGTTTGGAACAGATGCGTGGCGAACCCTTCGCCGAGTATTTCCCGTTGGCCGATGCCGAGCTGTTGCATTGGTTGGAAGGGGTGGCCAGCGGCGACCTCGCGGCCGTTCCGGGCGGCAGCCGTGAACCGGTTTACCTGCAGAATCGGTGGAATAACGAACTGTGGTTGGATATCGGTATTGATCCGATCCAACGTGATGATGGAACGACCGGTGGGGCCGTGGTCGTGCTGCGGGACGTCACCGAGCGTGCCCATGCGAACATCGATAGGCGCCGGCAGGCGAGCCTGGATCCAGTGACTGGGTTGCATAACCAAGCGTGGTTACGCGAGCGCGTTGGGGAAATTCTCGGTCAGCTCGATGCGGCGTCCGCTTGGTTCGGTTGGTTGGATGTCCAGATCGATCCCGATGCGGGCGCGGCTTGCGGTTATCTCGATACCACGACGCTGTGGGCGCAAGTTGCGCACATTGTTCGTGCCGGCTGGCCCGAAAGGGAAGCGGCGGCTCGTATCGACGGTGGTCGATTCGGGCTGTTGCTCGAGCATGACGAGACGGATGTCGGCGCGATCATACACGATTTGCAAGCGGAGCTAACTGCGCTAACATTAGACTGTTCAGAAAAGCTGTCTATCGGGGTCCGGGTTCTCAGTGGCTGGTTCCGTTTGGATTCCTCGGCTTTTGTCGATTTTACGGACCTGCTGCGGCGCATCGATCTGGAGTGTGTACCACCGCCCCCACCGGTCGAGCCAGACGAAGCGGCCACGACCGAACTCGCTGCAGCGGAATCGGCCATGCTGTTCGCGGTACCCGAGTCGCTGCGATCGGATTGGGAACACGTGCAAGCGTTGCGCGAGGCGATGGCGAACGGCCAGTTGCTTGTGTTCGGGCGCAAGATCGTCGGTCTGGAGCGGGCACCGGGGAGATTACCATGGACACAAGTGCTGTTGCGGTTCAAGGATGCCCGCAGCCAAGTGATGTTGCCGGGAACGGTCCTCGCCGCTGCGGCGCGCTTCGGGTTGATAGACGAGGTTGACCGTTGGGTTATCCGGGCGACTGTAGAGGCCTTGTCGCTGGTGGTCGACGATGCCAATCATGTATTGGCCAATGGCCCCTTTGTGGTGAAAGTGGCCGAGATGACCAGTACCGATGCGAGCCTGGCGGGATTCGTTCAGGAGACGCTGGAGGAGTTCGGGATCGCCCCGAACAATCTTTGTTTTGCCTTGCCGGAAAGGGCCATCGCCGCGCACTTTGACGAGGTCGCCGATATCGCAAAACAATTGCGTGCGATCGGTTGCGTATTGTGTGTCGACCATTTTGGTCAAGGCCTGATTTCGTCTGATCAGCTCGCCGCGCTGTCGCCGTATTGCGTGATTTTCGAACGGGAGATGATCATGCAGTGGCATCACAACAGCGTTGCTGCCGCCAGTTTGGAAGCCGCGTATCATCTGGCGCAAGACCATCAGCTCACGACGGTCGCTCCGGGTGTCGATAACGATTTGCTGTTGCAGGACTTGTCCCGGTTGGGTGTGGAATACGCCCAAGGTGATTACTTCGATCAGGCCAAGTCGCTGTATGAAGTGTGTTTTGGCGATGATGAGTAGCATTGTTGAGGCGACTAGCCGCTCGAGCGGGCGCGGTAGAGCCTCGCTCATTCGCCTTCGTGGATCCCTTGAGAAAGCCGTGAGTGACGGGTTCAAACTTTGATTTTCTTTGGTCAATTCCATTTTCTGTGATGTCCGATCTCTCGAGCGAATCGACGGTCGCCGCGCTCGACCTCGGTTCCAATAGCTTCCATTTATTGATCGTGCGGATTGGTCAAGGTCGGTTGTGGGTTCTTGATCGTCTGAAAGAAACCGTGCGCTTGGCCGATGGCTTGGATGCCGAACAGCGCCTCGGTCCAGAGGCCATGGCGCGTGGGTTGGCCTGCCTGGGTCGGTTTGGGCAGCGGGTGCGCGCGTTGGCGGCCGAGAATGTCCGGGCGGTGGGAACCAATACCCTGCGTAAAGCCCGCAATGCCGACGCGTTTTTGGTGCAAGCGCAACAATGCCTTGGCCACCCCATCGAGATCATCGGCGGTCGGGAGGAGGCGAGGCTGATCTACCTCGGTGTTGCCCATAGTCTGGTCAACGACGGTAAGCGACGACTGGTGGTGGATATCGGCGGTGGGAGCACCGAGTTCATTCTCGGCCAAGGCTTCGACGCGCTCACCATGGAAAGTCTGCACATGGGTTGTGTCTCGATGACGAAAGGGTATTTTGCGGACGGCAGAGTCCAGCGGGACGCTTGGCAGAATGCCTATACCGCAGCGCGGTTGGAGTTGCGCTCAATCGCGCAACCGTTTTGTCGGCAGGGTTGGGAGACGGCGATCGGATCGTCCGGGACGTTTTCTGCCGTCGAACAGGTTCTGCGGGAGATGCAGTGGAGTGCCGGCGGGATAACACAGGTCGGTTTGATGCGTTTGCAGGAGGCGATTTTGGCCGAGACTCGTATCGATCGGCTCGATTTTTCGGGATTGAGTGGGGATCGCAAGCCGGTGTTCGTGGGCGGAGTGATCATCGTGCGCGCCGTGTTCGACGCCCTCGGATTGGATCGCATGGATACCTCCGAGGGCGCCCTGCGGGAAGGCTTGGTTTATGACCTGATGGGTCGCATGCGCCACGAGGATGTGCGGGAACGAACGGTTGGCGGGTTGGCTCGACAGTTTGCGATCGATACCGAACACGCGCAGCGAGTCGCGTCGACGGCTCTGGCATTATGGCGTGCCGCGAGTGTCGGTTGGGTGTGTTGCGTGGACAGCGAGGCGATGCTGCTGTGGGCGGCGCGCTTGCACGAGCTGGGCCTGACCATCGCGCACAATCACTACCATAAACACGGTGCCTATATTTTGACGCATGCCGATTTGCCCGGTTTTTCGCGCCAGGAGCAGCAGGTTTTGGCGGTGTTGGTCCATGCCCACCGCCGCAAATTCCCGCGCAAGGTCATTGCCGAGCTCCCACAAACAATGCGTGAGCCGGTGTCACGCTTGGCGGTGCTGTTGCGCTTGGCGGTGCTGCTGCGCCGTGGTCGGGACGACGAGGCGATTCCGTTGCAGCGATTGACAACGGAGGTAACTCGAGTCGACCTGCAATTCGCCCCGGGGTGGTTGGCCACGCAACCACTGACGCGCGCGGATTTGGAACAAGAACGTGACCGCCTTGCCAAAGCCGAGCTGCAACTGAGCTTCGCGTGATGCGGCGTTGTTTTTCTCAAACCACTCGCTGCTCGCTGTGTTCGGCGAGGGTTCAAGCTGCGGCATCGGTGACCGGATAGGGTAAGTCCTCTAATCGCAGGGTCGGCCCATCGCGATCGGCAAGGCGCAGCTCGCCCGATTCGGTATTGGCGATCTTCAAGACGGCCAGCAGCGCAATATCGCCATCGGGGTGGCGATAGGCGTCGACGACTTGTCCCGCGTTGGGGTCGTCCTCCGGTGCTTTTAGATCGAAGACCGGGGTACCCGCCGCGGGGAGGGTGCTGCCTTCACAGCGAGCCAAATACATTCGACGCTTGAGTTTACCGAGATAGCGTGCCCGCGCGATGACTTCTTGGCCTGGGTAACACCCTTTGGTGAAGCTAACCCCATCGAGACGTTCCAAATTGACCATTTGTGGCACGAACGCGTCGACGGTCGCAGGGTAAATGGTCGGAATGCCTGCCAGAACTTCATGTAATCCCCAGCAGTGAGCACCCACTGTGCCAGCGTGGACGTTCAACTTGTCCCAAAGTTTTTTCATTGGCTCGAGCTCACCGTAAATCTCAAAGCGTGGCCGATTGCCGGGGACGCGCAGTATCGTGTAATCACCTGGTTGAACGCATTGGTCGATTGCCATCGGGATCGTGCCGAGGGTGTCGGCTAACGTTGACGGCGCGTTGTTCCCAGTAAATCCGATGCGAACCAAGGCATCGTCGGCGTTTTCGAGCGTGACTTTGCTGCGGAGAACGACTTTGTGCAAACGCTCCAATGTGGCTTCGACCATAGGGTGGGGAAGGCGTAGATAATACGTTTGGCCGCGCAAAAACAGACGGAACAAAGCGAGCACGCGACCCTTCGCGCTGCAATAGGCGTTGAGTTGACAATGTTGTTCGCTGACCCAGGTCAAGTCGTTGGTAAGCAAAGATTGTAAGAATTCTTTAGCTTGTTCACCGTAGACGGCGATTAGCCCGTAGTGCGACAAGTCGCAGATGACGTCGCCGGCAACGCACATGCGGCGCTCGCGTTCCGGATTGCCGAAACTGACGGCAGACTCGCCGTTCCATTCGGCGCCGGCGTTTTGCAGGAAGGTTTTCCACTCCGGTTTCATAACGTTCTACCTTTTGACCTTATGGGTGAACCGTAACTTAAGGGTTCGACACTGCCGAGCACAACATGGTCCGGTGTGTGTCGGACGACGGTTGAGTGCTTGCGACGGCGTCGGCAAGCGCGGACGAATTCGGTCGCGGCAATAGTGTACATTGACCTCGAGCCGATGATAGACCCGGAGGGTCGATTGTCGCAAAGCCCCTTGGTTCCACGGCGGTGGAAGTCGGGTATTGCCATCGTTGTGGGACGAATTCCCTAGCCAGCGCAGTGCATTCCATGGCGAGTTCGCAGTGTGCGTGGTCAATGCGTTGTCGTCACGAAACCCTTCTGGTGCCGAGGCACCGCCATGGTAATGACGCCTAGGTGGTGCTGCCACCAACCCCACCCCGGCAGAGCCGGCAAAAGGGGTGTCCTGGCAGTGCCTTAAGACCGCGAGACGCGAGTCGTTGCGTTTTGTTTTTAGTCGAACATTTTAAGTTGATGCCAATGGTTGCGAAAAACAGACCCGTTTTCCTGAATTTGCTGGCAATCAAGTTGCCAATCGGCGGTTTGGTGTCGATCATGCACCGCGTGACCGGTGTGCTTTGGGTGATGGCTTTGCCCGCGGTGATTTTTCTGCTCGATCTTTCCTTGCGCGATGCCGAGGGCTATGCTCAGGCGGTGCGTATCCTGCACTCGCCGTTGCTGTGGCCGTTCCTTCTGTTGTTGGGCTATGGGTTGATTCACCATTTGCTTGCTGGCTTGCGCGTGCTTGCGCTCGATGTGGACGTCGGCGTTGCGTTGCCCAACGCCCGGCGATCGGCGTATCTGGTGGTTGGATTCGGTTTGGCCAGCGCCGTTGGCCTGGGTGTTTGGTTATGGTGATCAAGGGGTTACTGACTGGACAGCAGGCCTGGCTGAGCCAACGGCTGGCTGCGGTGTTCATGCTGATCTATGGCGTTGTCTTGGCCAGTACGTTGATTTGGCGCGGTATGCCGCGAGACTACATGGCATGGCGGGATTTGATGACGTTGCCCTGGCTATGGATGGCGACGGGGTTGGTGTTGTTGGCTGCGCTGTTGCATGCGTGGGTTGGGATGCGCGACGTCATTCTTGATTACGTTAAACCGTTGCCGATTCGGCTTGGTGCCTTGGGACTGACGGGGGTAGCGCTTTTGGCTTGCGGTTTATGGGGTTTGCGGGTTCTGTTGATGGCGGTGTTGCGATGAGTGTTTCGGTACGCAATTTCGATGCGTTGATCATTGGTGCTGGCGGTGCCGGTTTGAGTGCCGCTTTGCGTTTGGCCGAAGCCAAGGTCAGTGTCGCAGTGGTTTCGAAAGTGTTTCCGACACGTTCTCACACCGTCGCTGCGCAAGGCGGAATCAATGCTGCTTTGGGCAATGTGCTAGCGGATGACTGGCACTGGCATATGTTTGATACCGTCAAGGGAAGCGATTACTTGGGAGACCAAGACGCGATCGAGTATATGTGTCGACGCGCGCCGGAGCTCGTGTACGAACTGGAGCATTACGGCGTGCCATTTTCCCGCTTGGATAGCGGCCGAATCTATCAGCGCGCGTTCGGCGGTCAGAGTCAAGCCTTCGGTGGCGCGCAAGCGGCACGGACTTGCGCCGCCGCTGACCGGACCGGCCACGCGATTTTGCATACCCTGTATCAACAGAACCTACGCGCTCAAACGCAGTTTTTCGATGAATACTTCG
>CAZWQC010000159.1:4485-6435 GCA_964635785.1 uncultured Ectothiorhodospiraceae bacterium | reverse complement strand
GGCGTGTAACAGTTTGGCTTGCTCGGATTGCGTGCGTTGTAATTGAATACAGGTTCGTTCGTTGGCGACGATGCGCTGCAAACTACGGGCGGCTTCGTGGACGATGCTTTGTTCGGCGGGCAGAAACGGCCGATGTCCGCAACGATCGGCGCAGAGAACGCCGCGTAATTGGTCTTTCTCGGTGACGGGTACAGCGTAAAAGTCGGTGATCTGTGTCGGTTGGGTGTAGTAGGTCAAACCCGGATAGCCGGGGCGTAGGCCGGTCAGGCGGACCGGGGTTTTACTCAGGATGACTGCGCCCGGGGCACCACTGGCACGCGGTAGTCGGCGTTTTGGTGTCAGCGCTGGGTGGTCGGAGGCAATGCCGAGAATGCGAAGATGGTCGGTTTGACGCTCGATCCAGAGCAAAAGGCAGGTCGTTAGCTGCAAGGCTTGGCGCAGGAGTTGCAAATGATGGCGCATGTCGCGTTGGACTTCGTTGGATGCTGTGACAATAATGCGTTCCAGTGCGATCCGCTCGTCTTCGTAGGACGAGTCGCACTCGGTCGGCGGAAACACGATATCGAGTTCGTCGATGACTAATGGCGAATCGGCGTTCGCGGGATCGTTGGCGGTGGCGTGCTCGCCTTGCGTGCGCATTTGGGTGACTTTCGGGCGAGTAAAGACCAGATTGATGAGAGCGAACAGACCGATGAACAGGGTGTGGACCAAGACGCCGAGGGCGTTGCCTTGCGGATGGCCGTGGTAAACCAACGCAGCTTCGAGAAAGACGGTCATGGCGAGTAAACTGTTGCGTACCCAGCCGGTGGTGTAGACCACGAGAAACGCGACCAACAGATAGGCTAAAGGGTGTAACAGAGAATCCAGGCCGCCGGCCATTTCGATGACGGCATACGTTGCCAATACCAGCAGCAGGGCGAAGCGGAAATCGGCAATGGGTCGGCGTTCCTCGCGGCCCTGCCAGCGGTGTCGCAGCAGATTGGTGAAAGCAATACACCAAAGGAGAAAGGCGCCGATCGTGAACGCTCCCGGGGTCGCTTCGGTTGCGGCATGGATGCCGCAGAGGCTGGCTGCCATCGTGCCTAGCCAGAACCAGAGTGGCGATGCATTCGGGCGGCGTCGGCCGCGTCGCGTTAGCGGTTGATGTCTTGGCATGTTGGTTTGATTAACGGTGTTGGCGTGGGGCGTTGCTCGACAGGATCGGTCGATACGCCCACCGCGATTACCCCATTGCGTAGGCGATGGGTCGGTGATTGGTATTCGGAGTGACTTTCGTGCAAACACCAGCGCTCGTCGTTCGAGTTATGTTCGCCGTACTGACGGCAAGCATGCCATATTCATGTGACGCCGGCATTGCGCTAGTCGATGATTCGGGTCAAATGGTCGAGCTTAAGCGTCCACCGGAGCGGATCGTCGCGTTAGCGCCTCATATTACGGAATTGGTGTTCGTCGCCGGTGCCGGCGATCGGCTCGTCGGGACCGTGCAAAGCAGTGATTTTCCCCGCGAAGCGCGGTCGATTCCACGGGTGGGCGGTTACCATGCCCTGGACTACGAACGCATTCTGGCACTGCAGCCGGATTTGGTCATCGTTTGGGGCAGTGGTAATGGCGCGCGGGTGAGCGAGCGTCTGCGGCAGTTGGGATTGACGTTGTATGTCAACGAGCCACGAGAATTGGCCGACATCGCTGCGACCATCGAGCGATTCGGGCAGATCGCCGGTACCGAAACGGTGGCGCAACCGGCGGCTGCAAACTTTCGCGCTCGGTTGGATGCGTTGCGACAGCGGTACGCGGCGCGTGAACCGGTGATGGTGTTCTATCAAATCTGGGATTTGCCGCTGATTACGGCGAATCGCGAGCAATTCATCAGCGCGGCGATTCGGTTGTGTGGCGGTCGCAACGTGTTCGCGGCGCTACCGAGTTTGGCCCCCCGGGTGTCCGTGGAGGCGG
>CAZWQC010000159.1:2880-4475 GCA_964635785.1 uncultured Ectothiorhodospiraceae bacterium | reverse complement strand
GGTGTTACGGGCCGATCCGGCCGCCATTGTCAGCGGTGGTTCAGTGGACGATAACGGGACGACGCTTGCGCATTGGCAAGCGTGGCCACAACTGCAAGCGGTGCGGAACGGGCATTTGTTCGTGGTTGCGGCCGACGCCATGCATCGGCCGACGCCGCGTTTACTCGATGCAGCCGAACGATTGTGTGAGCAATTGGAAACGGTTCGTTCGAGCAAGTCGGCGGCAGGCGTGTTAGACTAACTTCATTGAATCCGCCGCTGAACGCTTTATCCGGTTCGCGTGCAGTTCCGGTGCGGATGGTTTTTTTCCAACCTCAACATCAACCTCCCTCTAGGAGTATCGCCATGGCCGAAGGTGAGCAGTATCGTTTAGTGACTCGCAGTGATTTTGACGGTTTGGTCTGCGCCGTGCTGCTTGAACACATTCATCTTATCAACGCGATCAAGTTCGTCCATCCCAAAGACATGCAGGATGGCAAGGTCGATGTCACCAACCGAGATATCACGACCAATCTGCCGTACGTGGAAGGTGTGTATCTCGCTTTCGACCATCACCACTCGGAAACCTTGCGGGTGGGCAAACGCGACAATCATATTATCGAGCCAACCGCTCCCTCGGCAGCGCGGGTGGTCTGGCGCTATTTCGGCGGACACGATCGGTTCCCGACCTATATGGACGAAATGATGGCCGCGGTCGATAAAGGTGATTCGGCACAATTTAATTTGGAGGAAATTCTACATCCGCGCGGTTGGGAGTTGTTGAATTTCTTGATGGACGCGAGGACGGGTTTGGGGCGTTTCAGAGAATTTCGGATTTCCAACTATAGCTTGATGATGGATCTGATCGGGTACTGTAAACATCATACGATCGAGGAGATTCTTGGTTTGCCCGATATCAAGGAACGGGTGGATGTCTATTTCGAACATGAGCCGAAGTTCAAGGAGCAGATCCGTCGTTGCAGCACCGTGCATGGTAATCTGGTTGTTCTGGACTTGCGGCAGGAGGAGACGATTTGGGCCGGCAACCGCTTCATGGTGTATGCGCTGTATCCTGAGTGCAACATTTCCATGCACGTGCTCTGGGGGTTGAAAAAGCAAAATACCGTGTTGGCCATGGGTAAGTCGATTTTCAAGCGCACATCCAAGACCAATATCGGTGAATTGGCACTGTCATACGGCGGGGGAGGGCATGAGGCGGCCGGTACCTGCCAAGTCGACAACGATCGCGCGGACGAGATCATTCGGGAACTGACCGAGCGGATCAACGCCGACGGCTAAGTGACGACCACGGCCGTGGCGAACAAGGTTGCCGCTTCGGTTAACTCGATCGTTGCCCCGAGTGTATCGCCCGTACAGCCGTCAAGACGATACCGAAATGCTCGGCGTAAAATTATCCAGAGCACGGCGGTGACGGTGAGGGCGGCGACACCGGCTGGGCCAGTGGTCAGGCTGGCGATGGCGACGCCAAGGCCGGAAACTGCCACCCAACGCGATCGGCTGCCTTGGGCCAAACCGCTGCCGATGCCGTGGGCACGGACATAGGCCGTGGTTGCGAGCATCAGCAGTACGCTGGTTCGCCCGAGAGCGGCGGCAAC
>CAZWQC010000159.1:0-2870 GCA_964635785.1 uncultured Ectothiorhodospiraceae bacterium | reverse complement strand
ATAATGGCCAGCGTTCGCTCGGAATCGCCGACACCGCCGATCCAGGCATCGGCGGTGTCGGCCAAACCATCTAAATGTAGCCCACCCGATAACCAGATCATGGTGATGACGCAGGCGGCCGCGGCGAGTAGGGGATCGGCACCGATCGAGCCAAGGGAAATTCCGATCGCGGCCGTGATGGCGCCGAGCAACGCGCCGACCCAAGGATACCAGGGTAGCGACCGCGCCATTGCTGCGGCATCGGTCTGGCGGTACGGGATTGGTAGTCGGCTGAGGAACTGAATGGCGGTACGTAAACCGTTCATACTGTATGCTGTGAGACTAGCTGAATTGCTGACGGGCGTGAAAGACAATGCTGCCAATGGTTTGGTTGGTCAGCGGGGCGGTTTGCAAGCGCAGTCGGGTGCATTCGGCGAGCCCGATTTCCAGGCGAAGACAATTGCGCAAAGGTAGCCCCAGGATATGGGCAAGCAAGACTCGGATGACGCCGCCGTGGGTGATGATCAAGTAATGGCTATCGGTCGGTAAACTCGACACGCGACTCTCCCAGGCGCTGACAACGCGATTGGCCAATGCGGTCAAGGACTCGGCGTTTTGGGGCGTAAAGCGGGTCGGATCTTGCCAGTATTGGGCAATGTGTTCGGGAACCTCGGACCATAATTCACTGACGGTGCGGCCTTCCCAGTCGCCAAAGTCGATTTCCCGAAAGTCGCCCTCGATGTCGACCGGAATGGCCAGTTTTTCGCCGAGGTGTTCCGCGAAGGCGGCACAGCGACGCAATGGGGAGGTGATGATCCGTTGCCAAAGCCGGGTTCGGCCGATGGCGTGTGCCATTTGTATCCACCCGTGAGAACTGAGCGGATCGTCCCGACTGCCGCGAAAGCGTTGGCCACCGACCGGTTCGCCGTGGCGCAGCAGGTCGATCAGCGGAGCTGCTTGGGCATGCACTGTGGCGACGCTGTGATCGGTCATGATGAACTCGGGCCGGCGACTTTGGCCTCGCTGAAAGTGGCCATGTCGCTGTGCAGTGCGCAGGCTGCTTCCAGGATGGGGACGGCAAGTGCGGCGGCACTGCCTTCGCCTAAACGCATACCGAGATCCAGCAACGGTTCGGCTGCAAGTTCGGCCAAAATGCGGCGATGTCCCGGTTCGGCCGAGCGATGGGCAAACAGTAACCACGGTCGCAAAGCCGGTGCGATGCGTACGGCGGTCAGTGCGGCCACGCTACTGATAAAACCGTCGACGAGACTGGGGATACGTAAGCTCGCTGCTGTCAAATAGGCTTGCGTCATGGCGGCGATTTCCAGTCCGCCGACTTGTTGCAATGCGGTTTCGGGCTGGTCGGGATGACGGCCGTGGAGGGTTAGCCCGCGCTCGATGACAGCGATTTTGTGGTTGACACCGGCATTGTCCAAGCCAGTGCCGGGTCCAGCCAGTTCCCTTGCCGGCGCATCGAGTAGCGAACAAGCCAATGCCGCGGCGCTTGTCGTGTTGGCGATGCCCATTTCCCCGGCGATGAATAAGTTCGCCTTTGCCGCGGCGGCGCGTTGAGCGGCGTCATGCCCCGCTGCCCGGGCGCGTTCGCATTGTTCAGGGGTCATCGCGCTGGTTTCGACAAAATTCGCCGTACCGGGAGCGATATCGATCTTGGTGACGGCGGACAGTGTCTCGTAAGGCGTCGCGGTACCGAGGTCGACGATTTCGAGTGCCGCCATCAAGCGTCGTGCCAATACGCTCATGGCCGCGCCGCCGTGGGCGAAATTGCGAATCATGGCCACTGTCACCGATTGCGGAAAGGCGGATACGCCTTCCCTGGCGACGCCGTGGTCGGCAGCGAAAATAACCAAATGGCGATGGGCAATCGAAGGTTGCTCCCGACACTGCAACCCGGCGAGTTGGATGGCCAGGGTTTCGAGTTGTCCGAGGGCGCCGCGGGGTTTGGTCAACTGCGCTTGGCGGTTGCGGGCGTGTTCGATAGAGACGGTGTCCGGTAATGGAATGGCTGGCGTATTCAAGATTTGTTTTCCGGTCGTTAGCAGGATTTGAGTGATTGGGTTGCCTCAGCACCGATAAAGCACGAACGGGTTAGTCTTTGCGCTTGAGCGGGTCGACGGTAGCAAGTGACGGTCGATACCGGACCGCGGTGATTTCGGCCAAGATCGCCAGGGCGATTTCGGCGGGTTGACGACCACCCAAAGGGAGGCCAACCGGCCCACGTAATCGCGCAATGGCTGCCTGGCCTAGGCCGAGCTCGGCAAGTCGCTGGCGCCGATCGATTTGGGTGCGCTCGGAACCGAGGGCGCCAACGTAAAACGCTGGGGACCCGAGCGCGTCGAGCAAGGCGAGATCGTCGAGTTTCGGATCGTGCGTTAATGCGACGACAGCGCAAGCACTGTCGCGCACCCAACGCGTTACCGCATCGTCCGGCATGCCGTGGTCGAGTTGACTTTCCTCGATGTGCCAGGTTGCGGCCTGGCGAGCGCGGGGATCCACGACGATGACTTCATAGCCCAGGTCCAATGCAAACTTCGCCGTATAGTGACTGATGTCGTTGCTGCCGATCAATAGGAGCCGGTAGGTTGGGCCGAAGCGCTTACCGATGACATCGGTACCAAAGTAGATTGCTGTCGCAGATCGCTCGTCGCCAGCATGAACGGTGGTCGCGCCGGTGGTGAGGTCGACATCGCGCCAGATTGGGGTGCGTTGTTGCAACGCGTGCCATAGGGTGTCTAGGGCATCGGCTGCGGTCAATCGTTCGAGCAAAAGCTCCAAGCGGCCGCCGCAAGGTCGTTTCAAGCGCGTCGCATCGTCGGCGTTCCCCTCGTAAACAACCCGTGTCGGATAGGTCATGGTGCGGTTTTGAACGCGTT
>CAZWQC010000158.1:0-6559 GCA_964635785.1 uncultured Ectothiorhodospiraceae bacterium | reverse complement strand
CACGCAGCCGTAGCAAAGTTCGTTCAGTATGTCGCAATCACGCAAGGACATCCGCTCACACGCCAGCCCTCGATTGGCGGTATGGGGGTTGAGCAGTGGCTGACCTTCGCATCGCGATATCCTGACGGAACCGAACGTCATTTCGAATCGGAAAAGGTAACACCAGTCATGACTCGACAAGTCGATGTGGCCGTCGTAGGCGCGACCGGCGCGGTCGGCGAAACCATGCTACGTATTTTAGCCGAGCGCAACGTTCCGGTCCGCAATGTTCATGCCGTGGCAAGCCGGCGATCGGCTGGTAGTGTGGTTAATTTTGCTCACCGCGAGCTGGTTGTCGAAGAACTCGGCGAGTTCGATTTCAGCAAAGTTCAGCTCGGACTGTTCTCGGCGGGAGCGAGCGTTTCTGAAGTCTATGCGCCAAAGGCGGCCGCCGCTGGCTGTGTGGTCATCGACAATACATCGTATTTTCGCGACGACCCGGACATTCCTTTAGTGGTGCCAGAGGTCAACCCAGAGCGAATCGCCGATTATCGCAAGCGCGGTATCATTGCCAATCCCAACTGCTCGACAATCCAAATGGTGGTCGCGCTAAAACCCATTTACGACGCCGTTGGCATCGAACGAATCAATGTCGCGACGTATCAGGCGGTCTCCGGCACTGGCAAAAATGCCATTGATGAACTCGTCCTGCAGACTGGCGAATTACTCAATGGTCGCCCCATCGAAGCGGCGGTTTACCCCAAGCAAATTGCCTTCAACGCGCTACCACACATCGACGTTTTTATGGATAACGGTTATACCAAGGAGGAAATGAAAATGGTGTGGGAAACGCAGAAAATCATGGGTGATCACAACATCAAGGTCAATGCGACCGCGGTCAGGATTCCCGTTTTTTACGGTCATTCCGAGGCCGTCCACATCGAAACCCGAGAACCGATCAGCGTTGAACGAGCTCGCGACCTCCTCCGACAAGCACCGGGGGTCGAGCTTATCGACGAGCGTTGTGACGGGGGCTATCCGACGGCTGTGACCGACGCGGCGGATCACGATCCCGTGTATGTTGGCCGGCTGCGCAGCGATATCTCCCATCCACGGGGCTTATCCATGTGGATCGTGGCTGACAACCTTCGCAAGGGTGCCGCACTGAACAGCATCCAAATTGCCGAATCGCTGTTGCAGAACCACTACCGTCCGTTGCCATCGTGACCACTTTGTACGCCTATGGTCGGGCGTTTGGCGTATTGCCATCGGGTCTCCTGCTGGTGTGGTGCCACAGACGGCACTGACGGAGGTGGCGCCAAGTCGCAAGTTAGAAGATTGGTGACAAGGTTCGGTCACCATTGAATCGGCAAGATGGAATCAACACGACCGAACAGGATGCGGTTGGTTGGAATACCCAGGCTGGCAATGCGGGTGCCAGGCTGGGTTTGTCGTCGCCTGCTTCACCGGTTAACGCGCGAACGGGCTAAGATTCTGGCGGGGGAATACCACACCAGTGGACTCCGAGTCGAACTCGGTTTCGCTCCATCGCTGTTGATGGGCGGAAACAACGGAACACACCATTGGCCGCTTGTTGCCAATGGTCGTTGGGTAGTGCAAGCGCGAATGCTCTCATGCTGTATTTCGGTACCGTTGCCGAACCGCAAAAGCAGCATATGTTCGTTCATTTCCACGAACGTGGCTCGCGCGCAATATTATGCTACGCTTTGGCGTGGGAATGGGGCGTTACACTGACGATTAGCCATCAGGGTGAACTCGTGAAAACAATCATCAGGATACCGCAATTGCGGTCAACTCTCATCGGCCTGACTTACCTCGGGTTTTTGATCTCCACCTCAGCCCATGCGTTGGGACTTGGAGAAATCACTGTCGGCTCGGTGTTGAATCAACCGCTTGATGCCGAGATCCGGGTTCTTGGCGCGGATCGATCGGAACTCGATCGGCTGCAAGTGGAACTCGCGCCACCGGAGGCGTTCAAGCGACTGGGTTTAACTCGGAGCTATTTCCTTACCAATCTGGAATTCGCCATTGTCACCGGTCGCCAAGGCGAGTCGATCATCAAGGTCACGTCCAAATTGCCGGTACGAGAACCGTTTCTAAGCTTTCTCGTCCAAGCGCAGTGGCCGAGTGGACGGCTTTACCGCGAATACACCGTGCTGCTCGATCCACCAACCTACACCGAACCGGTTCCCGCACCGAGTCCAGCGGCTCGACCCACTGCAACCACAACGACCGCCGCACCGACGGCAGGGCAACGCGATACGGCAAGTCGTGTCGAAGCCACCGCGACAACCGTCCCGCTCAGTGGCGCCAATAAATACACCGTGCGACCCAACGACACGCTGTGGGAAATCGCCAAGCGGGTCCGCCCCGACACCACGATCACCATGGAACAGATGATGATCGGTCTTCGTGACACCAATCCGGCCGCATTCATTGACAATAACATCAACGGTGTCCGCCAGGGTTATGTACTACAGATTCCTGACGTTGCCACTTTGCAGGCGATTGGACCGAACGAGGCGCGGGCGGCGGTCAGTCAACAAATGGCGAGCTGGGCCGAGTACCGCACGCAAGCGACGACCGCTTCGCCGCCACGGACGACTCCGGCAGACCGAACCCTTCCCGCCCAAACCGGCAAACTTGCTAGACCGCCAGGTCGGGAGCAAACGGCGGCCGCCGCTGTCGAGGCAGCACCCTATGCCAGTGAGGTGGTACTGCGCCCGCCACCCGCACAAGAAACTGGCGAACGAACCTCGACTAAGACCGCTGGCACTGTCTCGGAGGTTGATGCCGTTCGGCAGAGGAACCTCGAAGCGCTCCGAGCGGAAAATGAACGACTGGTAGCCGACAATGCCCGCTTGGAACAGGCACTCGACGAAGTTCAAACCAGCCTCGAATCCACCCAAGCACGTCTCGTTCAAGCCCAAGAACAGATCGTCATCAAAGACCAGGCGCTCGCCAAACTCAACAACCAGCTGAGTGACTCGTCCTCCGGCCGCGAACCCGAACCGAGTTTCCTTGGTGACGTCATGTTCGGTCCGATCGGTCTTGCTGCATCTGCGTTACTCGGTCTGTTCCTCGCATTACTTGGCACGGCGGCACTTCGCAAACGACAGACGGCAAAGGCAAGTGCACAAACCGATGCCTCCGCGGAAGACACCATGGGGTTTGAGCTGCCGCCAGTCACCAAAGCCAAACCCAAGGCACCGGCCGGCGAACCAGTCACGTTGGTGAAGGAGCCCCCCCCGGAAACCGAGATTCCGGTCAGTTCAGCACAAACTCCTGTGCCTCCCAAGGAGACGCCACCACCGCTAACGTTGCCGCCGAAAGACGACACTCCACCATTGGGCGAAAAGAAAGTTTCCGACACACAGGACGACATTCTTGCCGAAGCCAATGTGTATCTTGCCTACGGACTACACCAACAAGCGGAAGACCTCCTGCGCAAATCGGTTCGACAGTTCCCGGAGCGCCAGGATTATCGTCTGAAATTGCTGGAAACGTTGCATGGGGCCAAAGACCGCGCAGCTTTCATCAAGGTCGCCGAACAATGGCACCAAGATACCCAAGCGAACCCGACAGCCAATCTTTGGCAGCAAGCGCAAGCCATGGGACACGAGCTCGCACCCGAGCACGCTTTGTTTATCAGTGGCGCCAACACTCCCACGCGGGGTCAGAAACCGCCACCGGAAGATTACGAAAACGCCGATGACGTCATCATCATCGACGACGACCTTGGCGAAACCGAGGCACTGGACATGGAAGACACCCAAAGCCTCGAGGACAGCGGCGAACTGGATTTCGACATGGAGGATCTTCAGTTTGCCCGCGAACAAGCCGGTGAATCGCGCGACCAACGCGATACGGCGGAAATGTCGCTGGACTTCGACATCGACCAAACGACCCCTTCAGCGTTCGCGAAGGCACCCAGCAAAGTCGATACGATGCCGCCCAGCGCTTCGCCCACCGTATCGCATGGTACCGACCAATCCAACGACGACGATTCGGATCTTGCCGAGCCAACACTGATTCTTGACGTAAGCGAGGAGCTTCAAGGGCTTAGCGAACGCTTTCACGCCCGAGACGCTGCGGAGTCCGCACCAACAACGCCTGCCGAAGGAGAGGAGGACTTCTTCGCCACGTTCGATCTCGATACCGGTGACTTCGGTGTCGAGGAAAGCAAAGGTGAGGAGGAGCTCAAAACCGTGCTCAAGTCACCGGTCGCCGACGAACCGCAGGTGGAGGAATTGGACTTGCGCTCTGCGCCGGCCGATGAATCCTTGGAGTTCTTGGGCGATGATTTGGAAACATTCACCTTGGGTGCGCAAACCGATGCAGACGAATCCGGAGCGAGTGAACTGGAGACTCAGCTTGAGCTTGCCCGGGCCTATATCGACATGGGCGATGGCGAAAACGCGCGCAACATGCTAAACGAAATTGTCGAACAAGGCAGTGAAACACAGAGGGCCAAGGCGCAAGCGATGCTCGGCGAAATCCGCTAACCTCTTTGGCTGGCAGCCCAACCGAGTTCCCTCAATATCTGTCGTTTCCTACGTGCTTGCGTTCCTTCCCTCGGCGGAGGGAAGGAACGCAGCAGACTTAAATTCTGCAAAAGCACTTGCCGCCATGACTCAAGGGGAAATTCGGCTGAACAAACTCAGATCACGGTCGACACCACTCCGACGAGTTCGACCGCGCGTGCGCCGATGGCTCGATATCGCCACCGACTGAACCGCCCCCCCAACCAACCATCATCAAAGAGTCCTATCCGCCCGCCGCGTCTTGCTACCCGTAACGTCCTGCCTTGAGAGTCGCCGCTTGCATCGAATACGACGGCACCGCTTTTTCTGGGTGGCAAACCCAAGCGAGTGGACCGACCGTCCAGCACCATGTGGAAGCTGCGCTAACCCGCGTCGCCGCAGAGCCGATTCGAGTCGTCTGCGCGGGCCGAACCGACACCAAGGTGCATGCGACCAATCAGATCATCCATTTCGATACCGCTGCCGTAAGACCAACACATGCTTGGGTATTGGGCGGCAACTCACACTTGCCGGCAGACATCAGCCTGGTCTGGGCGCAACCCGTCCCAACCGAGTTTCACGCCCGTTTTTCGGCACGTCGGCGCGCCTATCGATACGTCATTTTGAACGCCCCGACTCGACCCGCCTTGCTTCGGGATCGGGTGGCATGGTTGCATCGTGAGCTAAACCACGAACAAATGCGCCAAGCCAGCCAAGCACTGCTCGGCCAACATGATTTCTCCAGCCTGCGCGCCGTCGCTTGCCAGGCCAAATCGCCCATTCGCGAAATCTATTCCATCGACGTCTTACGCCATGGCGAACTGATCTATATCGATGTTGCTGCCAACGCCTTCTTACACCACATGGTGCGCAACATGGTCGGGCTCTTGGTGACCGTCGGCTGCAGTGACAAACCGGCCACTTGGGTAGCCGAGGTATTGGCTGCGCGAGATCGCCGCGTTGCCGGCGTCACTGCGCCTGCGCAAGGGTTGTACCTTGTTCAAGTCAACTACGAACCGCACTTCGGCCTGCCCAGCGAACCTCGTCTTCCGAGTTTCGGCTAATGCAGTGCACGATACCCTTCTTTTTTGGTATGGTCATGGCCGGCTGATCTCCTGATCGAACCGGCCGCTATACCGCGCAACACCCGTTAGCTTCCCGCACACTTGATTCGGAGGCTGTCGCGCAATAGCCACCGCGCCAGACACGGCCAGCGACGACCACCCCGACTAACCCTGGACTTAGCACCAACCATGCCCGCACGTGTCAAGATCTGTGGCATTACCACGACCGCGGATGCTATCGTTGCCGCCACGGCCGGCGCGCACGCTATCGGCTTGGTCTTCTGGTCCTTAAGTCCCCGCGCCGTCGATATCGAAACCGCGGCGAAAATCACCGCAGCGTTACCACCATTCGTAACCGCGGTCGGATTGTTTTTCGATGCCAACCAAGCGCAAGTCAACCATGTGCTCGATCATGTCGCGCTCGACCTGCTGCAATTTCATGGCAGCGAGCCCGCGAGTTTCTGTGACGCTTTCGACCGCCCTTACATCAAAGCCATTGGCATGCGCAACAATCCCGCTTGGCAGGTGGCGGTGAACCAGTATCCGCGCGCAAGAGGCCTATTGCTGGACGGCCACCCACCCGGGGCCGCCGGCGGCGGCGGACAGACTTTTAACTGGTCCGAATCAATTGGCGACCTCGGCAAACCTTGGATTTTGGCTGGCGGTCTGAATCCAAGTAATGTCGCAAACGCCATTGCAACACTCAAACCCTACGCGGTCGATGTCAGCAGTGGCGTCGAAAGCAAGCCGGGACAAAAAGACCCCGCGAAAATTCGCCATTTCATCGCAGAGGTACAACGTGTCGATCACCAATGAATCCACAACCTCGCCCTCGTGGCGTGGACCTGACGCCCATGGTCATTTCGGCCGCTTTGGTGGCCGCTTCGTCGCTGAGACCCTGATGCAGCCGCTGGCGGAGCTCGAGGCGGCCTACCACCATTTCTTGTCGGATCGCGACTTCCTGGCCGAACT
>CAZWQC010000157.1:0-6561 GCA_964635785.1 uncultured Ectothiorhodospiraceae bacterium | reverse complement strand
CGATCGATTGTACTATCAGCCCGTCATGGAAATTCTGCCAGCCGCCGACATCGTCCTTTCCGGTGCTGGCTACAACAGTGTTGCCGAGACGCTAGCCCTCGGTCTGCGGGCCCTATTTTGCCCATTTCCGCGCAGTCATGATCGTCAAGCGCTACGCGGCGGCAAAAACCAACTCTTCGACCTGACCACCGAACCCGCCGATGTGGCGGCGCGCATTGGAGCGTCCCTCGCCGATCCCGCCCCTCCGGTAGAAACCCGAGTCAACGGAGCGGAACACGCCGCCGCACGACTCGTGGCCTTATTGTGATCACGCACACCGCACCGTTGGTAGTCGCACAGACCGGTAAGCGACGGCAAAATGATCCGATTGGATTTCCGATTGCAGCCATACACGAGCAAAATACTAACCGAATTGACAGCGCACTCGTCCATCGCCGATCGTTTCGACCTATCTTTTAACATCGAACGAATCAAAATTAACTCGTGCCAAGGCAAGCAACATCGGATGCCAGACTAAAGGGCTCTGTTGCTGGCCTGCGCAAGGGTACCCGATGACCTTCGCCCAACAAAGCCAACAGCCGAACCATCGGTTACCATTGCGCGTACAACCGCCCTCCTTCGATCTTTGTTGGAAAGGACTTCAAGGGATGCTTGCCTTTTTCGATACAATCGCCGGTTCGAATATCGAAACGCCAGTGATGTTTTGGACAGGTCAGGGTTAAGCCATCCAGCGCCAGGTGGGGTATATTGGTCACTTGGTGCGGACAATGCGAGTCATAAACCTTGTACTCCTCACCGCTGCGAAAGACGAAGACACTGCGCGCACCGCAGTCAATCCGGGTGACTTCACCATCGGTGATATCCGATACGGCCGCCACCTCACGCCAAGCAGGTTCCGCATCGATCAACTCCGGCGAAAACTCCGGCATATCCATCTCGAGCAGAATCTCGGTAGCCCAAACGATCTTCGCCAGCCCCAAAGCCGGAAACGCCATTAATAACGCATCGATAATTTCCAGCGGCGTACAACCATCGCGCAAGGCCCGCATCAAGTACTGTTTGAAACCATTTTCCGTCTGCGCATGAACTTTGGTAATCACCGAAATCAAGTCTCGCGTTTTCGGATCGAGATGCTTGCCGGTATCTTTGAGAAACTTAAAATAATGCCCCAACGCGTCACCGCGTACTTTGATCAGGTAATCGAGTGCTTCGCTCATCGTGGTTCCCGTTTGTCAAGGGTTATTGGAACAAATGACCGTCTGATCTCTTGTCTGTATGAGCTCGCAGCGCAAGCATGCGGGTCGCAACAACAGGAGGGTCCCCTCGGCATGATCGCATGCAGAACCCTGCCGTGGTCGATTGTCTATACCGCCACGCTATTCCCTGCGATTGGCAACCAAAATCTGCTTGAAATGGTTGATCAACCCATTCGTCGAGGCATCGTGCCCGGTGACGGGCTCCGCTTGATCGAACTCGGCCAGAACCGTCTTGGCAAGTTTTTTCCCCAACTCGACACCCCATTGGTCAAACGAGTTGATATTCCATAACACGCCTTGCACAAAGATTTTATGCTCGTACAGCGCGATCAAAGCGCCGAGGGATTGCGGTGTGACCTTGTTGAGCAACAACGTATTCGTGGGTCGATTGCCCTCGAACACCAGATGTGGCAGCCGGATGGCCTGCTCGGCTTCGGGCAGCCCAGAAACCTCGAGTTTTGCTTTCGCCTCGGCCATGGTTCGTCCACACAGCAGCGCCTCAGTTTGCGCGAAGGCGTTCGACAAGAGGATCTTATGATGGTCGCCAAGAGGGTTGTGTGATTGCAGTGGCACGATAAAATCACACGGAATCAACTTCGTGCCTTGGTGAATCAGCTGATAGAACGCATGTTGACCATTGGTACCGGGTTGGCCCCAAATCACAGGCCCGGTGGAATAGCTCACCCGACGACCCGCGCGATCGATGTATTTGCCGTTGCTCTCCATATCACCTTGTTGCAAATAGGCGGGGAATCGCCATAGGTATTGATCGTAGGGCAAAATCGCCTGAGACTGGGCGCCAAAGAAGTTGTTGTACCAAATCCCGAGCAAAGCCAGAATCACCGGCATGTTGTCAGCCCAAGGCGCATTGCGAAAATGCTCGTCCATTTGATGCGCGCCGTGCAACAACGCCTCGAATCCATTCATGCCGATGTACAACGCAATCGGCAAACCGATCGCCGACCACAGCGAATAACGACCGCCCACCCAATCCCAGAACTCGAACATGTTCGCCGTATCGATCCCAAACGCAGCGACACCCCCGGTATTGGTCGACACCGCAACGAAATGCTTGGCAATATCCGGCTCGCCAGCACCAGCAGCAAGAAACCATCGCCGCGCGGTATGCGCATTGGTCAAGGTTTCCTGCGTGGCAAACGTTTTGGAGGCAATGACAAACATCACCGTTTCCGGCGACACCTGCGCCAGAGTTTCGGCGATATGGGTGCCATCGACGTTGGAGACGAAGTGCAAGCGCGGCCCCGCCTTGCCGTAAGGGCGTAACGCTTCGCAGACCATGGCGGGCCCCAAATCAGAACCACCGATCCCGATGTTGACGACATCGGTGACGGACTTGCCGGTGTATCCCGTCCATGCCCCCGACCGCACACGCTCTGTGAATATTCGCATGCGATCCAACACGCGATTCACCTGTGGCATGACATCTTGGCCATCGACTTCGATCGGGCGGTTGCCGCGATTGCGCAAAGCCACGTGCAATACGGCCCGATTCTCAGTGTGATTGATGTGTTCGCCTTTGAACATGCGTTCCCGCCACGTCGCCAAATCCATTTCGTCGGCGAGTTCGCGCAAATGCGTTAACGTTTCATCGGTAATGCGGTTCTTGGAATAATCCAGCAGAATATCGCCGACCGTCAGGGAATATCGCTCGAAGCGATGGGGATCCTCGGCGAAGAGATTCCGCATATGAACTTTTTTCAATTCTTCGTAATGGGCCGCCAGGACATGCCAGGCATGCGTCTGCTGAGGTACGGTCATGTTGGCCGAGCTCTGTGTTGTGGTACGGTGGTAAGCATTCACCTCTATGCCAAAACGGCAAGAGGAATCAAACAGTTCGGCGACAGGCCAGCGATCAGTGACAACACCGCTGCACACAACCCCACACTGTGCTCGGGATTGCGCAACACCCGTCACCCCGCCAGCAAGCCCCAAGGTCATGCCGCGAGAATGACGACAGCACGGGGATCGACAACGCGAGGTCATGTCACCACGCGAACGGGTCGCGTACACTGCACCCTATTGTGTCACAAAATCGCCTACGCACACCGATGGTGTGTCATTTCACCCCAAAATTTGGAACGCTCATGAGAGTTCTATTTGCCAGCAGCGAGGCTCATCCGCTGGTCAAAACCGGCGGACTGGCCGATGTCGCCGCCAGCCTTCCCGACGCGCTACAACGGCTCGGCCACGATGTTCGCTTGATTCTACCCGCTTACCGCGAAATCAAGAACAAACTGGTGGATGTGAACGTGGTTGCCACGGTTCGTGTCGTCGATCCGCCGGCCCGCGTCGAACTGCTCGAAACCGCCCTTCCCGAAACTCATGTTCCCGTCTTGTTGGTGGATGCGCCGGAGTATTTCGATCGTGCCGGGCACCCTTACGTTGCACCCGATCATCATGATTGGCAAGACAATCATTTGCGTTATGCGTTGTTCGCGCGGGTCGCGGTCGCGGTCAGTCTCGATCAAGTCAAGCTCGACTGGCGACCGCAAATCGTGCATTGCAACGACTGGCAAACCGGTATGATCCCCGCCCTGTTGCACGGGAACACCCAACGCGCGGCCACGGTGTTCACCGCGCACAATCTCGCCTATCAGGGCTTGTTTGCGCCGAACGCCGCGCAAGTCTTGGCCTTACCCGAGCACTTGATGAAACACGATGCGTTGGAATTCTACGGGCAATTGGCCTTTATCAAAGGCGGCTTGGTCTTTGCCGATCGGCTGACCACGGTCAGCCCGACCTACGCTCGAGAGATTCGTACCCCCGAACTCGGTTGTGGTTTGGATGGCTTGTTGCGCGAGCGCGCCGACGATTTGGTCGGCATTCTCAACGGCATCGACTATCGCATCTGGGATCCGGCTCGCGACGAATTTCTCCGCACTCACTACGATATCGACGACCTCACCGGTAAAGCCGGCAACAAGGTCGCCTTGCAAACCAAATTGGGCCTTGATGTCGATCCAAACGTTCCCTTGCTCGGTCACATTGGCCGCATGGTCGAACAAAAAGGCATCGATCTGTTACTCAAGGCGTTCCCACGTCTACTACGCTATCGAAATGTGCAATTGGCTATTCTCGGCAGCGGCGAGCAACGCTTCGAGCGAGATGCCCGGCGGGTAGCGGAGGCCTATCCTGGCAAAGTGGGTCTGCATATTGGCTATGACGAGGCCTTGGCGCATTTGCTCGAGGCCGGATCGGACATGTTCCTGATGCCCTCTCGCTTTGAACCTTGTGGTTTGAATCAGCTCTATAGTCTACGCTATGGCACACCACCGATCGCTCGCTGCACTGGCGGTTTGGCCGATACCATCGTTGATGCCAGCGGCGATGACTTACGCCGCGGTTTGGCCAATGGGTTCTTGTTTCAAACCCCGGCAACCGACGCCTTGCTCGAAGCCATTCATCGGGCCTTGACCTTGTTCGACGATCGGCCAATCTGGCTCGGTTTAATGCAACAAGGCATGGCCCAAGACAGTAGCTGGGAGCACAGCGCCAACGAATTTCTCGAACTCTACCGGCAGATCCTTCCCAATGGCGAGTGAAGCGAACGTAGCGATTCCGAACACAACATCCGATGACTCCCTGCGGGCCAACGTCCGTTTGCTGGGCAATTTGTTGGGCGAGATTATCCGCAGCTATGCCGGACAAACGACCTTCGATGCAGTGGAAACCCTGCGGCTTGGCTACCGCCAATTGCAGCAACAGGAAGATCCGAGGGAGCGCGAACGGTTATTGGCCTTCATCACCGAACTCGATGTCGATACCATCAATCAAGTGATCCGCGGGTTCTCGATTTACTTCAGCTTAGTCAACGTGGCCGAAGAAGTTCATGCCCACCGCCAACGCCGCAAACAGCGCGCGGCGGAAGGTCCAGTCTGGGCGGGTTCGTTCGGTTTAACCATGGGCGAGTTGCGCGAAGCCAACGTCAGCGTGCAGGAAGTTCAAGCCTTGATGGACGCGCTGCGTTACCGGCCGGTGTTCACCGCGCATCCAACCGAGGCGCGGCGCCGTACCATCATGGAAGGGCTACGCCGGGTCTTTGAAACCCTGCAACGACTGGACGAACCGCATCTGATCGAGGAAGATTTCGACGAAATCCACACCGCGTTGCACGCCCACATCCTCACACTCTGGCGCAGCGACGAGGTGCGCGAGAGCAAACCTCAAGTCAAGGATGAAATCCAATCCGGGTTAGCGTACTTTCGCGACAGCCTGTTCCAGGCGGTACCTGAGGTTTACCGCTACTTCGAACGCGCTGTCCGGCGCCACTACGGCCAACACCCTGACGGCAGTCTGCCGATTCGGGTTCCGAGTTTCTTGCAATTCGGCTCGTGGATCGGAGGAGATCGTGATGGCAATCCCAATGTCACGGCAGAAACCACCGTCCTGGCGGTGCGTCTGCAAGCCATCGAAATCTTACGCGAATACATCGCCAGGTTGGGTCCATTGAGTCGTACGCTCAGTCATTCCGACCGGCTGTGCACGCCTTCTTCCGCCCTGCGGGAGAGTTTGGACAACGACGAACGGCTACGCAAAGCGGTCTTTCAAGACAAGATCGAACGGTTTGCCCGCGAGCCTTACCGCCGCAAGCTGTGTTACATGCACTACCGCTTACAAGAAACCCTCAACACGCTGGAACGTCGCGTTGCCGGCGAGAAAGCGGTCCGACCCAAAGCCGCCTACAGTCAAGCACAAGACTTTCTCGACGATCTCCTCTTGATTCGCGACTCGCTGCACAGCCATGGCGATGCCGCGGTGGCCGAAGCAACATTGAAAGACCTCATTCGGATGATCGAAACGTTCGGCTTTCACCTCTTGCATCTGGATATCCGCCAGGAATCGGCAGTGCACTCTCAGGCCGTTGCCGAGTTGCTCCCATTGCTTGCTGTGGAAACCAGCGATCCGCAGGATTACTGCCAACTCGCCGAAGAGGAACGGCTGAACCTGCTGGCCAACCTACTGCGCCGCCGCGACCTCCCGGCGCTCGATCGGGACAACCTGAGCGAGGCGACCCGCGAAACGTTATCGGTCTTCGACTGCATCGCGCGTATGCACAACGAACTCGGTCCCAAAGTGTTTGGTCAGTACGTGATCTCGATGACCCACCAAGCCAGCCATGTCATGGAAGTCATGTTGTTGGCCTCGCTGGCCGGATTGGTCGGCCGCAATGCCGACGATACCTGGGAATGCCGAATGACCGTCTCGCCGTTATTCGAGACCATCGACGACTTGACCCGGATCGAAGTGGTGCTTGCCAACCTGCTCGACAACCCAACCTACGTCA
>CAZWQC010000156.1:0-6582 GCA_964635785.1 uncultured Ectothiorhodospiraceae bacterium | reverse complement strand
AGGATCAGCTTGCCGGTGCGGGCATCGCGCAGGCTTTTGATGTGTTGAGCCAAGGCTTGCGCCGGGCGGGTGGGCAATAGCTTTTGGCTGAGCTGGTCCAAGGCCAAGCCCATGTCGTAGGCGCGGGCGAAGCGATCGGCACGCCGGGGTGCGAGAGCACGGGCTAGAATGGCGAGCAAGGGGTCACCGAGCTCGGTTTTCGGGTATACCCCCGGGTCGAACGCAAATTGCCGTATTTGGTCGATCGTTTGTATCAAGTCGCCGTTAAATAACGGCTTGCCGGTGATCAGCTCGTGCAGGACGATGCCTGTCGAGAAAATATCCGAACGTGCGTCGATCGGTTCTCCGCGAACTTGTTCGGGAGCCATGTAGGCGGTTTTGCCTTTGAGGATGCCTGCTGAGGTGGTCGTGTTTTGGTTGGCGGCTTTGGCGATGCCGAAATCGATGAGTTTGACCTGACCGTCATTGGTCACGAAAATGTTATGGGGGCTGACGTCACGGTGAACGATATTCAGCGGCGTTCCGTCAAGATCGGTTAGATGATGGGCGTAATCCAGGCCATCGCAGACGCGGGCGACGAGATAGCAGGCCAGGGCGAGGGAGAGCGGCTTGCCGACCATTTGACCGAGCTTGATCAAGGTGACCAAGTCATGTCCGGAAAGATACTCCATGGCGATGAAGTAAGTCTCTTCCCAGCGCCCGAAATCGTAAATCTGGACGATGTTGGGATGTTGCAGCAAAGCGGCAAGACGGGCTTCGTCGATGAATGCCTGCACCAGCCCCTCATTGTCCGCCAAATGGGGCAATACCCGCTTGACGGCGACTTGCTTCTCGAACCCACTGGTTCCGACCAAGCGGGCACGATAAACCTCCGCCATGCCGCCTGACCCAAGTTTTTCCTTGAGGACGTAGCGCTTGCTTAACTCAGACTTCTTCATATCGATTTATCAATAACTAGAGCAGACACCGTGGGGAAGGACAAGTGTGGGTAACCGTTAACACGCGGTGTCTCGCCCAGAATGTGAGAGTCCGCTGCCCACGATAGCTCAAAATCGGTCGAGTGGGCAGGTAGCGAAGACAAGCGCAGCATTGGCTTGAAGCCGACTTGCGCTTACGCGTCCAAATCCGGAATCAATGCGCTCTCCAAACGGCGGATCTGGTCTTTTAAGAGCAAACGTCGCTGTTTTAAGCGTCGCAACATCAACTGATCCACGCTCGGATCATTCTGCAATCGTTCAATAACGGCGTCGAGATCCTGATGTTCGAGTTTCAGCGTCCGCAGCCGGGCAACAATGGATTGGGAAAGCTCGCCGCCCATGATCACTCTGTCTGTTCGCTCGATTCTGACACGGAAATGATGACAACACGGTGATAAGCATACCGCTGGAGGGGATGGGTGGATAGAGGTTGTTGAGTCAAGGTGGGTGGTCAGTGGGAACCACCCACCACCGCTGGACTAATCTTGCGATAAATGCACTCGATTGCGCCCGGCCTGCTTGGCATACCGAAGCGCGCTGTCGGCATGCCGAAACCACTGATCGGCCGTCATGGGTGGTTTAAGTTCGGCGACCCCAATGCTGATGGAGACTTGTGGATTGGCCGCTCGTGATGGGTAAGGCGATGTGTCACGGACGGCTCGACGGAGGCGATCCGCAAGTTGAACGCCGCCGGCAGCGTTGGTATTGGGTAGGATCATCAGGAACTCTTCGCCACCGAAGCGGAACAGGAGATCGGATTCGCGCATGCCGTCTTGCAGACGTTTGGCGACGACGGAAAGGACCTCGTCCCCGCAGTCGTGCCCGAAATGATCGTTGATTTGCTTGAAATGATCGATATCGGCTATGAGCAGTGTCAAAGGTTGTTGCAGTCGTTGCGCCCGAGCGATCTCGTGCTGTAGCTGCGAGGTCAAGGTGCTCCGATTTAACAGGCCGGTCAGCGGATCGCGCGTCGCCCGTTCCAGTGCCTCGTGATAGAGCAAGGCGTTGCGTAGCGGGTAACCGACAAGTGCCAGCAAATTTTCGAGCGTACGGAGCTCGTTTTCAGTAAACGACGCGTCTCGATACAGCGTGACTTCCCCGAGATCGCGTTGTTCGGCCTGCAGTTCATAGCTTGCGCTGTGCAAGGCGGGGCGGCCGAACCGGCAACGACTTGCCGGCTGCGGACAATGAAAATGTAGTCCGGCGAACGCGAAAGCTCGGCCGATCTGCTCTGCCAGCAATCCCATGACATGCTCGACACTCAGTGCGGTGTGCAAGCGTTGCAGGAAATCGGCGGTCGCAGCCGGCGCGATGATCCGGGATGGGCGCGTGCTGCTGCAGTCGGTTGATCCGGACCAGAGCACGGCGGTATCGAGTTGAGTGTCAGTCCGCGAAAAAAGAGTGTGGTACATAGCAGCGCTACCCAAAAATAGTGGTTTTGGCGATGATGGTGTTGGTTGCTGACAAGCGAATCTCGTGCCAAAAGCAGAAATCGCAACGTGCCCGCATCTGCTGCGCATCGGCAGCCTTGCGGCCGGTTTTTGCGGTCGACGTTGGCGGGAAATCCGTCAGGAAAGCGACACGGTTTTTCGCAGATGGGGTCCCTGGCTGCCAATTGTTTGACAGCTGGATTGGGGCTTGTCGCGAGGTTGCCTAACGGGTGCGGGGATTGAGGACACGTAACGGCACCGGACGTTCCCGCAGCCGTTGAAGCAGAGGATGAACTCGGCTGGACTTGGGTTCGGTGAAGACCACAGCATGGCTAATTCTGTCGAGTACCTGTTGATGGTCGCGATCGAAGTTATATCGATGATCGAACGCGACCGGCGTATGGGTTCGTTGCAACCATTTGCTGATGGCGGCACCCGGGCGGTAAACGAGACTGACTTGTCCGACTGGTTCGCCGCGAAACAGCGTCGGCAAGCGGTGCACCAACGATTCATGATCGATATCTGGCGTATCGACGGCGAGCAATAGATGGGCAATCGCCAAATGATGTAAGGGTTTACCCGAGGCGAGGTCGCGTCTGTAGGCGAACTGTAAGGCAGAATGACAGACGCAACAGATGTATTGGCGCCCCCGCAGTGCGTTACGATGCCGGCGGGTGGAGAAAAGGTGTTGTCGGTCTGGGCATTGGCAGCGATAGACATAGGGTTCGCGAGCGGTATTGCGAATGTCATAGTCATGCGTGCGTCGGGGCGGCAATTCGAATAGCTTGTACATGACGTTGCGCCATTCGACGCCGTGGGGGCGGATCTGCTCGCCATAGAGTCGATAGGCGACCAAGTGGGCTACTTCGTGAGCAACGGTATGGGCGAGAAAATCCGCTTGATTTTCTCGCAGTAGCACAGCATTGAAGCGGATGCGGTTGTGTCGTGGATAGGCGCTTCCCGCATTCGCCCCACGCAGATCGAGACTGATCTGGGGGAAGGGAAGCGCGAGCCCCAACCGCTGCTCAACGATCGAAAGTAGCTCGGTCACCCGGGATTGGACCAACGCGGCCAGCTCAGGGGGTGAGCTACTATTGTGTGGATGGCGTGGATCGGATAGGGTAGCAGGCATACGCAACACACCTGTTTGAGCACCAGCCGGTCAAGGTTTGGCTCGTTTGACAGCCGGGGCGCAAAACACTAGGGTCCGATCCGAGCCGTTGCTTGGTCGTGCGGTTTCGTCAAGCAAGATAATGTGAGCAGATTCCACATTGGCCGATCGTCGTTATGATTGATTTTGGTCAGTCTTTGCGGCGTTCCGAGTGGATCGAGCGCCGATGACGCTTGCGGCAACCAGATTGCTAAGGACGCGTCAGGACGATTTAAGATACCACGAAATGCGGCTTTCCGCTCGTCACCGAGCTTGGGAATGAGTCGTTTCATAAGTTCTGGCCGCCCTTTCCCTGTCGGGCGCAAGGGTGGCAGCCGATTGGTTCTGCGAAAAGCTTTTGCAACAATGATAGTGTGCCGAATGGAGGCTTGATCTTCGAGTGATCTGGCGATCGTTAGGTTGGCTTGTTCTGCTGACTCTCTCGGGCGCAGTGCTGTCTGCGCCGACAACGGACTACGACACGGTTCGTGCGCAGTTTCGGGAAGTAGAACTGGAACTTTGGCGTTTGCAGCGGCGCACGGTTGCCGGTGATGTGGCGTTACAACGCCAGCAAGCCGCGCTACGGGACGTGATTGCGACCGAGATGCGTGCCCGTGGCGTCGACGTGGATGGCTTGGAGGCGCAAGTGGAACGCTTGCGGCAACAGTTGCGCGAGACGGGATTGAGCGCGGCTGAAGCGACCCGCTTGCGAGAACGTTTGGATTCGGTAACTTATCGCTTGCGCTCGGCGCGCGACCGTGTACTCACCGACCCGGTGGTCCGAGACGCGAAGGACCGTTATGAGACCGCTGTGCTGGCGGCGATGCGGCGCGAGTTTCCGGAGGTCTCATCGCTGTTGCAAACGTTACGGCGGTTGCAACAACAGATGCAGGACAGGATCGACGCAGTGCAGCACTAACCGCCAACTAGCGATTTGAGAGGAAAATACCCGATGCAGATCGACCCGCAGAAAGCATTGCCCGATGGCCAATACTGTTTTCGTCTGGTTTCGCGAATCGATTTGGCGGCAACCCTGCCGCTGGAGGATGAAACCGCGCAGGCACTGGCGCCTGCGGTAGGGTACCACCTCGCCTTCGTGGTCGTGGCATCGGGTTTTGCGCAGGCGGCGGGGTTGGTCGAGACCCGGTTGCACGAGATTGTCATGGGCAGTGACCCCGAGGAGCCAGGCGGTTTTATCTCAACCATCGAAGCTGAAGTGATCGATCAGAAGACCGTCAATCAAGACTGGATGGCGGCGCGGGAAACCCAACCGGAACAAGCCAGGATCGTCTTCGAGTCGAAACGTTGTTATTTTTCTCGTGAAGGCGACGCGCAAATCACTGTCGTAGCCGACGGTGTCGGTTGAATGGGACGCGCAGTTGAGTCCGCCTGTATCGCTGAACCGGGTTCGCTACGCCAAGGAGACGTTGGCTGTTTTGGCCGCTTGGGGATTGCCCCAAGACGTACAACTGAAGCTGCTCGGGTTGCCTGTGTCGGGTGGTTTGCGGGCCTTGGCGCGCTACTGCCAGGGCTACGATGTGCCATCGGCCGGGGCGATCGATCGGCGTTGCGAATGCTTGCTGAAGATCGACGCGGCCACGCGCAGCATGTACCCCTTGAGTGAAGCATCCGCTGCGGCTTGGGTCAGGTCGCCGAATCCGTATTTCAATGAGCGGTCACCCGTCGAGGTGATGCAAGCGCTTGGCTTGGAGGGGATGCAGCGGATCCTGGAGCACTTGGACGGTGACATCACATGGTAATGCCACGCGAGATTCGGGATAGCATAGTCGGTTAAATTTCACGACGTTAACGTCACACCGAACGGCTAGCCGTCGTCAGTGGACGGGTAGGCGTGCTCGTAATGCATCGCGGTCATACCACCACTGATCGCCGACGATGACATCGACCACTTTCGACATACGTGGAATGAACGCCTGCGGGTCGTTCAGTTCCAGTCCCTCCACCCAATTGTCCAACGCCGCTTGACCTTCGATGCCACGGTGTCTACGTGCAACCTCGGCAAGTTTCTGAGCCGTGAGAAACGTGAGGTTCTCGTGCTCGTGCTGTTTGGCGCGTAGATCGGCGATGTAATGGGCGGTTGCCGCCGCGACGGCAGCGCCGTCGGAGTTGTCCGGCGTTTCGTCGATGACATGATGCAGCATCTCGATACTGATCGCCGGTTCGATCGGAAATGCAACGGCCAGCCATAAACCATTACCCAAGGCAGTAATGGCATCGTCGCGATCGGCTTGGTAAATGATGTTGCAAGCGAGTGCCGCTTCGTTCCAGTCTTCGTGGGCGATCGCTCGGTCAAATGCACGTTTGGCGAGATCATGGGCTTCCTCGAAGCGGCGCAAGGCGTTCAGTGTTTGCGCGACATCGAGCTCTGCACGGGCACGTTCACCCGGTTCGGTATCGGCGGGCAAGGTGTTCAGATGGGTCTGTTGGCGTTCGAGTTGACGTGCTAAATCGGGACCGGCATTTTTTGCGTTTTGGGCTTTGATCGCGTCGAAAATTTGGATGGGTTTGGCTTGCTGGCTCATCTTGTTTTGCTCCGATTTCTTGTGGTTGTGCGTAACGACAAAAGTCGGTGAAGCGGGCGCCACTCAGTTTGCGCTTGATCAAGAAGAATGTTGACACGGGTGCTGGGTGCTTGCCTATACCCCAGCGGGGAGATAGGGAATGGGTAACCCAAGCGGTTTCGCGACGGCAAGCAGCATTAGCGCCCGAATGGGCAGACCGGTCCCGGTGTTACCCACGGAGACCGGCGTTAGTCCCCCGCAGTCTGGTCGGTCCGAGACTAGTGATTTAGCAATGGCGCGATGACCAAGCTGACGATGGCCATGACATTGATCAAGATGTTCATTGACGGGCCGGACGTGTCTTTGAACGGATCGCCGACGGTGTCACCCACGACCGCCGCTTTGTGGGTATCCGAGCCTTTGCCGCCCAAGTTACCTTTTTCAATGTATTTTTTGGCGTTGTCCCAAGCACCGCCGGCGTTGGCCATGAAGACCGCGACCGC
>CAZWQC010000155.1:0-6584 GCA_964635785.1 uncultured Ectothiorhodospiraceae bacterium | reverse complement strand
TGGCCGTCGGTTTGTCCTACATCGCCCTTGGCCAAAGCGCTACGACCCTGTCAGGCGGCGAGGCCCAGCGCATCAAACTCTCTCGTGAACTGTCCAAACGCGATACCGGCCGCACGCTTTATATCTTGGACGAGCCGACGACGGGTTTGCACTTTCACGACATCGCCCAGCTATTACGCGTGTTACACCGCTTACGCGACCACGGCAACACCGTTGTTGTCATCGAACACAATCTTGACGTGATAAAAACAGCCGACTGGATCATCGACTTGGGACCTGAGGGAGGAAACAATGGCGGACGGATTGTTGTCGCCGGCACTCCAGAACAAGTCGCCTACACCGCTCACTCCTATACCGGTCGATTTCTTGCGCCCATCCTGAAACAACCGGTCGAGCGTTGACGCCAACCGCACCGTCGCCGCGAACGACGGACTGCACCGCAGGCAGCGGACCCCACATCCCAGCTCGGCCTACTGCAATCCTTGCATCCAGAGTTTCGCCATAACGGTGAAGGCCATCAGGACCGATCATTACCGACCGTCACCACAGCCCACCTGCGCCAACGCCGGCCCCAACCAACCTCGAATCATTGCCGCAACGACATCGGGACACTCCTCCTGAGGAACGTGACCGCATTCCGGAACAATCTCGAGCGTCGCGTTCGGCAATAGGCCGGCCACCCTTTTTGTATCCGCCAACGGAACCAACCGATCGAGTTCCCCATTGACGACCAACGCCGGCATTTTGATATCCGTGAGCCTTCCAAGCATATCGATCTTGCTTTTCAGTGACTCATTGATCAAGCTACCCCATGCCAGATCCCAATTCTCAAAGCGCTGATGGATTCCAGCCAATGCCAGTCGCTTCTCCGTTAGGCGGCGATGATCGGCATAGGACAACCTCAAAATGGGCGCGCCCTGCCCCAGGTAACGAGCCACCAACAAACTCAACCGCCGCATTTGCGGCAGATCCGCAATCACAGTCGGCAAGGTCGGTCGCCTGATAATGACCCATGGCGCGATCAACACCAGTGCATCAACTTTCTCTGGATAGGCAAGCGCTGCCGCAAGCGCAATCGTCCCCCCCGCCGAATTGCCGACAAGGACCACGTTCTTGGTATCCAAACGGTCCATCAATACGTTGAGTTCGGCCACCTTCCCTTCAACCAAGTACAATGCCGGCCCATCCCCGCCACGTCCGGACAACTTGGCGCTCAACCCGTAGGGGACTTGGTCGTAGGCAATGGTCTCGCCATAATCCGCAAAAACCGGTAACAAGGCTTGCCAGGAAAACGCATTCAACGTGAATCCATGCAACAAAATGATCGTTCGCCGACAAGCCGTCTCTTGCCGCCGATCAACCCGAAGATAATGGACATTCACGTCCGTATAGCCCCGGTAAGACAGTGCCACGAATTGACTCTTCGGCGAAATTGACTGCTCCGGCTGCCCCTGTCGCTGAATCGATTCCGACGGGATGAAGAACGGCCCGACAGCTACCCCTACCATCAAAAATAAAGCGACAACGATCGCAACCTTCCAAGCTACCCTAAACACACCCATTCCCCATCTATCGCCGATCCAATCCAAAACGCAATCTAGCCCAGCACAACCATCAGAACCCGTGCCAACAATACCCAGACATTGATCACGCCCTCCAAAAAAAAAGCCGGACAAACAGTGCCCGGCTTTCCAGTCGCAACCAAAAGAAGGTGTATCACAACATCTACTTCTGATTATTCCCTACTCTCGGCCAACGGCAGACTGACAAATGAATCAATCACCCTATCAATCTCCGCCAACAAACCTGAGAAAATCCTCTAACAGCCGACCAAACGATTAACCATCGTCCGCCAAAACCGATATCTTCCAAAAGATATCTACCAAACGCAGCGCTAACCCTTGCCAGCATCCATCATTGCTTGAGCGATGGATAATCCTTCACCATACTCACGCCATACAGCGGCTTATTGACACCCTGGTGACAAGTGGCACAGTTGATCTTCTGCGGATCGCCTTGTTCGCCTTTGCGGTAGTCCGGCAACACATCGGTCAACGGGTTGATGTAGTCGTTGTTTGCCGACCGTACGTGGCGAATGGCATGCCATGCCGTTACACGTTGCGGTGGGCTTTGCTCCCAAGACGAAAACTGCCGACTGTTGTGACAGAACGAGCAATTGACGCCAAGACCATCCGAAACGTGCATCATCAGAGCCCAGGTCCACTCCACGTCCTTGGTTAGGGTCGGATTGGTTCCTTCCGGCAAGGCCGTGCTGGGCACAACCCGCAAGTCGCGATCACCCAGCAAATAAGGCGTGTAGGGGTCGAACGGAAGCGAAGTATAAGCAACGGACTTGTACCGAGCGGCGTTCTGACCATCGCGGCTGGCAATCGCCCCCTTCGGCATCGTCGGACCATTGTCGATATACCAACCATATTCCGGTACGGCTTGTCCGCGGTGACACGTATAACAGGTCACACCGGTATCTGCGACGTGATCGGCCTTCCATTCCTTATTGATATATCGTGTCATTTGTAACATTTGCCGTGCGACAACTTTGGTATATACCGCGTCCGACGCCAAGTTTTGCCCTTCATGGCAATAGTTACAACCTTCCTCAGGCGAAACCCATTCGGTGATCGCTGCCATGAGCCGATTAAACTCGCCGATAGTCAGCGTCGTCAACACCTGAACATTTTGGTAAACGTCCTTGGCCAACGGCCCACCGCCTACAACCGCTGGCTGTGCTGCCGGTACGGTATTCGCCGCTTGCTTGGCCACATCTGTTTTACGGAAATGCACCTGCTCCATCCCAACCCCGCGGTAGCCGATTTGATCGACATCCACATCGGCCGGCGGCTGGAATTCACATCCACTCAACAGTACACCAGCGGTAAGAACCGTTACACTAACTAATAAAAAGTATTTTCCTTTCATTGCATCACCCCCCGTTGGCCAACGCCGGATCGCTAACACTCGGCCACAAGTCAGGATACTCTGGTACCAGGCCCCACTTCAGTCCCCATAAATACCAATTATCCACAACCGTGCCAGTCAGCAATATACCAATACCGCCGGTAATCACTACCAGTACGGCAAACCACCACGCCCAACGGTGAATAGACTCCATCGTTGCGTTGAAGCCCATGGTCCAACGCCAGAACAACGCACTTCGTTCGGACGCGGTACCACGATCGACGATCTGCTCGATCTCACGCTCACCACCATACCGACTGACGGCCAAAATCGTCCCGGCATGCATAGCAAACAACAACGCCGAACCATATAAGAATGCAATCGACAACATATGGAACGGGTTGTAATACAGGTTGCCGTACTTCATCGAGAACGCGGTCGTCCAATCCAAATGCGGGAAAATGCCGAACGGAACCGCTTCACTCCAATCACCCATCAGCAACGGACGGATAAAACCAAGGACGAGATAGAGGAAAATCGCAGATGCGAACGCCCACGCCACGTGCGTGCCGACACCAAGTGCTAACGCCCGGCTGTAGGTACGAACCCACCACAACAGGATCGACGCGGTGAGGAAAAACCCAGCGATCAACCACCAACCGCCTTCGGCTAACGGTGGGATACCCAAACCATATTCTTTCGCTGGTGGTTCTAGGGCGAGCCAGGGCAACTGCCGCACGAATTCGAACGGATCCCAGTTTACCGACGCCCACATGTTCAAACCGATTATTTCTATCGCGATTATGCCGCAGATGATTGATGCCAATCCGGTGAACCCAAGATAGATTGGTCCAACCTGCGCGTCTCCAAGCTTGCCGATCCAGTACGAAAAGAAACCCTTTCCTACTCGCTCCGCCGCATCAGGACTGCCGTCCTCACTCGGAACACCCATGGACGCCGGATGACGAACTTGCACATGGGTAAAGATATTTTGATACTCTGACATGTTTAATACCTCTCCTTCCTAGAAGCCCCAAGTACCGAGATTAGCCCACCAGTTCCACCACTCCGGCCAACCACGGGTCCAAAGCGTGCCACTGATTAGAATACAGATCGCGCTCCAGAATGCCGCAGACAAGGCCAAGAAGTAGCCGAGACGGTGAATACCCAATGCGCCGATAGAATACCCAACGACATCACGGAAATACGTGTTCTCGTGCTCCGCTGTCTTCACGGTCTTGCCATCGCCGGGATTGGTTACCGACAGGATGAGTGACCCATGCAACCCGAGCGCCAACGTCGTGGTAAAGAAGAACGTGATCGCCAACATGTGAGCTGGATTATAGTGGAAATGCAGGAACTGATAACCCACGTTGGACACCCAGTCAAGATGGCTCATAATGCCATATGGGAATCCGTGTCCCCACGCACCCAGCCAGACAGGGCGAAACACCACTAGACAAAGGTAGGCAAAAATCGCCACACCAAAACCAATCGGCACATGGTAACTCATCCCAAGCTTGCGTGAAATTTCGACTTGACGCAGCGCCCAGGAAACGAACGCACCAATCGCGCAGAACGTTATTGCTTGCCAGAGCCCGCCTTCATTAAGCGGCGCGATAGCAAGACCATAACTCAGATCGGGCGGCTCGATCGATATCTGCCACACGTTCCAAGTCGAATCCAGGGCTGCGCCCCAGAGTATTAGCAGCGTTCCCAGCGCAGCGAAGATTGCCGTCGTGACCCCGAAGAAGCCGACGTAAAACGGCCCCACCCAAAAGTCAAACAAATCTCCGCCAATCAACGTCCCTCCACGAACGCGATATTTTCTTTCAAAACTGAGCATGGCCATCGTTTAGATTCCTCTACTCGAAAGGCAAAAAAAAGGGCTACCCCGAGGCAGCACACCGATCAAAAGGCGTGCCCGGGCGAACCCGAGGCACGCTATCACAGGCACCGCAGTTCTTATTCTGCAGACTCGATCGCGGGGATTCCGTCGTCCAGCCAGTTCAGCTCGGTGCTCAACACGATGAAGTGGATCAGCAGACCCAAAACAACCAGGAATGTAAACAGTGCAGTCAATACTCTGCGCGGATCGAAAAGCAACCACATACGCCACATAACAATATCCTCCAGTTCAAGCAAAAGTACTAACTATTTACAGCCAAGGACGATAGTTCCACACCAGAACGTGTGCAACGATCGCGACCAGGAGAAACGTAGAGAAGCTGCTCATGAAAACGCCATGAAACTCACGTGCTTCGTCTTCCGTCAGCCCAGATAAAGATTGGTTGTCAGCCATTGTTCTCGACTCCAAAGATGACCTTGCGGTCGATTAAGAAAAAATTGTCGTAACTGATTAGAGAGCTTCTCTACCCACGAATCGAGCAGATAACACTCGCAGCCTTTGGAACAAGCGAGATGGGCGAGCAATGACTTCCACAAACTCGCCCTCCGCCAGTTCATTGAGAAAGGCTTATTCCCCAGCAACGACTGGTGGAATACCATCATCCAGCCAGTTCAACTCGGTGCTCAACACGATGAAGTGAATCAGCAGACCCAAAACCACCAAAAAGGTGAACAGTGCAGTCAATGCTCTACGGGGATCGAAAAGAAGCCAAGTACGCCACATAGTAATACTCTCCAAACAAATAAAAATTAGTTAACGCAACCGCTTACAGCCAAGGCCGATAGTTCCACACGAGGATGTGTGCAACGATAGCAACAGCCAAGAAGACAGTGAAGCTAGTCATAAAGACGCCATGAAACTCCTTCGCTTCCTCTTCCGTCAAACCCGACAAAGATTGATTGTCAGCCATTTTTCTTGCCTCCAGTTAATTAAGACCTTTACTCGCAACCGTGCACACCAGGTGCACTTCACTTATCGTGGTCAACCTCACCACGACACATCATCGCCCAGCGATTCTTGGGCGAATTCCGCATCCGCTTTACGCCATAAACGCAAACGGAACAACCATATCGGCGAGCGCGCGCGCCTCAGCCAACAAACCATGCTTGCCACCCTGGCCGGTCGCGACCGGACACAAGGGACGTTGCAGCACTCGCCCGATCAAGGCAGCAACGATGAACAGCGGAAAACACATCGCAAATATCTGCTTAAATGCTGTGGTCTCATTCTGCAGACACGGATTGGCACCTCTTAAAGCTGTCACACCGCAGATCATATTGCTACCTCCCAAAAACCCTTACTCGGAAAACCGAATCCTTAGGGTCGGGCCTGCGCCCAGACAAATCGTCTCTAGCATCGCCGCGCCGCTCCGCGGATTTTACCATCCACGTTCCCGCGCTGCCGCGAGCACCTGCTCGACACCTACTTGCGCTTCCCTCGCATTGCGCGCAGACAGCTCCGCCGCATCTCGCAAGCGCTTTGCCGCCGAAATCCGCAGCAGCACCGGCTGAGCCTGTACCAACTCCTCAAGCCGCGCTCTGGCCGCCTCATCCCAAGCCAATTCAGGCTCCTGCAACCGCGACAACGTCACTTCCGCTTTGTCCAGCTCGCTACCCAACGGCAAAATGTGAAACAATGCGTCAAACAGCGCGTTGCACACTTCCTGCACCAAGTAGGTCGCTCCGGCGTATCCCATAAACGGCGTTCCAGTGTGCCGACGCACAATTGCGCCCGGAAAGGATGCCGGAATATAAGCCAT
>CAZWQC010000154.1:0-6598 GCA_964635785.1 uncultured Ectothiorhodospiraceae bacterium | reverse complement strand
CGATCGACGCCTACCGACTGCTGCAACCCTACATTAGCGTTCGCTTGATTGAGCAGATACGGACTGTCCTGCCATTGGCGGTCTATCTTGTTCTGTTCCAACGCTTCATACTCCATCAGGATATTGCGCAGGCCAGTATCATTACCGCTGGCTTGGTCGCCGTCATCGTCGGCTTGATGATGTTCATGGAGGGACTCAAGGTCGGACTGATGCCTTTTGGCGAATCGCTGGGCACGACCTTGCCAGCCAAGGCACATCTTAACGTCGTCTTGCTCGTTACATTCATCCTCGGTATTGGCGTCGCCTTCGCTGAACCGGCGATCGGCGCCTTGAAGTCCGCTGGCCAGATCGTGCGGGTGGAATCCGCCCCGTACCTGTACGCACTGTTGAACGAATGGGCCGAAACACTGGTGCTCGGGGTCGGTATTGGGCACCGGTTTGTGGATCCAGTGGAAGATCAATTGTAAGCACCGCCGCTACGACGAAGAACTCAATGTAGCGCCAACCGTGGAGTCAACCGCATGAGCAATAAACGCGAGATTGTCGTTTTAACCGATGTCGCGCTGATTACGGCCAGTGTTCAGCGTGGTATGGCCGACGAGGTGGTCAAAGCGGCCCAAGAAGCCGGTGCTCAGGGCGCCAGCATCCACTACGCCCACGGTCGTGGCGTACGGGAAAGGTTGGGCATTTTGGGTTTGGCGGTGGAGGCGGAAAAAGAGGTCATCAATATCGTCGTCTCGACCGACCAAGTCGACCGCGTGTTCGAAAAAATGTACTTAGCTGGTCAAATGGACACACCCGGGCGGGGGTTTATGTGGGTCACTCCGCTGGAAAAAGCGGCGACGTTCGTGCCTCAGGAAATCATCGACCGCTTGGCCTCTCGGCAAAGTGGCTAAGGGCATCGTACCATGTTAAGCCCCATACCGAAAAAAGTGATTACCTGTATTTTGCCCAAAGGCCGCGGCATGCCGCTGCTCAAAGCCTTGACACAGGACAAGCAGCTAACCTCGGTCGATATCCATTATGCGCGTGGCGTTGGTCGCATTACGCCGCTGCGCCACCGTGGTATTGGCGAAACCTCGGAACGTGAAGTGCTGTCAGTCGCCGTGCCGGCCGCACAAGCCGATGAGCTGTTCGAGTTCATTTACGAAATCGCCGAGATCAATCGCCCACATGGCGGTTTGATGTCTATGCATGGTCTGTCGGCCGCAACCGAGTTTGTCCTGCCGGTATTGCCGGAAGAGCTGTGACTATCGGTTGAGCCTCGGCAAGTCGATGCATGCGGGCGTGACCAAACCGACTCACCCGCAGGCACGGTCCGGCACCGACAACCCCAAATTTACCGTCACAAACCGCGTGAGACCGCGCTGTATGTCACACCCTGTTACGGCAAGACAAAGCGCGTCATTGGCCGCTATCGATGGCGTCGTTCGCTGCGCTGTTGTGCTCGCAAGACGCCGAGCGCTTACGGCTGGACGATCTTTTTTAGCAGTTCGATCAATTGCGTTTGTTCACGCGGCTTAAGCGCTGCCAAGTATTGCTCGTTGACCTGCCGTGCCAAGTCGGTGATCTCCGCCTCCAATGCCTTGCCCTTCTCTGTCAGATAAATGCGATAAGCCCGGCGACTTTTGGGGTCGGGACGGCGTTCGGCCAGGCCCAACTCCCCCAGCCTATCTAAGGTTCGGGTCGTGGTAGAGTTCTCCACCCGCGCCTTTTGGGCGATCTCGTTCTGCGTAACGCCCTGTTCTTCCCACAGGCACATCAACGTCGGCCAGAGATAGAGGCTCAGGCCATTGTCCTTGAGTCGCCTGTCCAAATCGTGGCCCATCGCGTGGGCCAGGACATTGACCAGCCAACCCAGGCTGTCACGTCGCTTAAATGGCTCATTCATGCGTGGATAACATCTCCCAAAAGACGAATGAATTGCGCACAACACCCGTCCAGCATCGGGTATTATCCCCGGGGATCGACGACCGTGTGGTAGCCGTTAGCGGAGTAGGCTTGAGCCGTTCGGCCGTTCCGCCACGACGGATCACTCTGATATGCCATTGATCATACACCTTCAAGCCCTTAAAGCAACTATAGGAAACCCAATTCTTGCGAATTCAATTCAACCTATCCGCGTTTGAACTGAGTCGTTCTGTGGGCAACCTCATGCGACACAGATTGTTATCGTCGTTATTCCTTGCTGTTTTTGCTCAAGTCGTCGCCGCCGAACAATGGCAGATTGACCGGCATGAAACGTGTGGGTACAACATTCGCTTTCCGGATTCTTACGTGGCGATCATTGTCGCGCCCGCGCGAGCCTGTAGCGGAACAACAATCCGAATCGCGCAAAAGGACATCGCGCGCTTCCACGGTCTCGATATCGCGCTTCATCCCGGATTGTCGCTGCATGCCCTGGTTGCAAAACTCGGTTGGCCGTCATGAGATGCGATCAACGGCGCTTCGATCAGCACAACAACAAAACTGCATACGATGACCTGGCAAATGGTCGAGATCGATGGCGTCCCTGCTGTCAGGATGCGAGTTCGGGGCACGGACAACGATGCCGTTTCTCTGATATCCTGGGTCATCGAGGGGGCGGCATTCACCGCACATTGATGGACTGAGGCCGGTTTCAACGAGACGGCCGCAGCCAGGATCATCGCAACATTTTAATGGAATCAATAATCTTCGGCACTCTACGTCCACGACTCGCCCTCACCCTTCGAACCCTCTTGCATCCTGTCACTTCCTGGGTTCACCGTTGTCCTTGATCGCTCCACCGCATTGCCTACGGGTGAATAAACCGCGAAGCGGTGTACAACCTTAGCGCCCGATCGATTCCGCAAAACTCGCTTGTCATTTCGATGACACCGTCGCCGTCCATCTGCATCCGGTGGCGTGGCTTGAAGCCTTGGCCCGCGCGACCATCCTTTCCGGCATGCCATCGGCGGGGCATGTACCCGTTAGGCGTTGACTTGCCTTCACCACCTGTTGATAATCTACCCACCGACCGCCACGCCACGCCTACCGCTGGCACCCTAGCGACGTACCGAATCCGCCGGACCGATCCTTCGCTATTATTGCGCAGCTACTCGTCGCCGCGCGCAAGCAAGCGAAGGCACCAAGGCCGACGGTGCTAGCCCGACTTCGTTTGCGGTCGGCACAGCGAAGAAAAACCTTGCAATGTTGCAAGGATGTTACCTATCGACATTTGGAGGAAGTATGGCTTTGCGCTATCGCATCATCGTAGGTTTTCTGTTTTTCATCTGCCTCGTGCCCATCCGCGCGTTCGCCGGATTCGATTGGGGCGGCGATGGTGACTGTTCCGGTTCCGGCAGTTTCGAACAAGCGATTGCACAGGACACCGTCGTCACTATCGGCGAAATTCCGATCGGCAAGGATGGGGTCGCGATCAATCTTCGGGCCGAGAATGATATTGATATTCAGCTTTTTGATGGCGACAAAAAAATCGTCCATTGGCCGGATGGATTACTTAACGGCGGCTGGTTCGATTCGATCCCGTATGAAGGCATGACCATCGAATACTCCGGTTACAACGGTGATGGGACGGGACTCGGCAACGAGTACATTCGCATCAGCGGCCTAACCACGCGCACCTTCACCATGAAAGCCTATGGCTACGCGGCGGGGACCGCCACAGTGAACTACTCCTGGAGTGGTACCGTGGATTGCGTCAATGCCCCGGCAGAGAGTGGATCGGGCTATTTTCGACAGTATATTCAAGAGGATGCTGTCGTTGAGGTAGGAACCCTGGTTGCCGGACTCAACGATGTCAAGGTTGCACTCACCAGCGATGAGGACGTCGATATCCAACTATTGGACGTCAGTACAACCACTCAGATCGTACACTGGCCCCACGGTTTGTTAAACGGCCCGAAACCGGCCAGTATCACGTATGAAGGTGTCACCATTGAATACTCCGGCTACGATGGCGTCGATAACAACCTCGGTCATGAATATATCAAGATCACCGGCACGCTCGATCGCGATTACCAACTGAGCGCCTATGGCTACCGGGCCGGTGAAGCCTTGATCGAGTATTCTTGGGGTGAGCCAGGGGGTGACGACGACCGCTCCTGTACGGTTTCTGCCGACTATTTCCCGTATTCCGTGGCTTCAGGTGATCCAACCGAGTCCAGCATCGTCTTGTGGACGCGACTGCAAGACCCCGCCTTGTCGAGCGACACGAGCTTGCGCTTCGAACTGGCCGAATCCAACGATTTTGCAACGCTTTTGACCACCGGCAATGTTGCCGCCAAAGCCATTTATGGCTATAACGCCAAAAAGAAAGTCACTGGATTGCCTGCCGGCGAGACGTTGTACTATCGTTTTCGCTACGACCGTGATGGCGTCGACTATTGCTCACCCACTGGTCGCACTCGGACCGCCCCGCCCGCCAACGCCGATGTGCCCGTTCGTTTCACCGTAGTCAGCGGTCAAGATTACATCGGCAAGTATTGGAACACCTATCGGCACATGATCACCCAAGGCTTCGAGGCCGACACCGATGGCATCGACTTTATCGTCCACCTCGGCGATTACATTTACGAGACAACCGGGGATCCGGCCTTTCAGTCAACCGAAGCCGAGCGCAGCATTGCCTTTTCCGACCCGGCAGGTGCCATTCGCATCGGTACCGGTGATGGCGCCTTCTATGCGGCCCAATCGCGGAGCAACTACGACGATATCTATGAACACTACCGCAGTGACAAAGTCTTACAGGCCCTGCATCAGTACTATCCTTGGTACGTGGTCTGGGACGATCACGAATACAGCGACGATTATTGGAACGACACGGCACAGTATTTTGACTATCGCAGCGAGTCCAATCCGCAACGCAAGTATGATGCTGAAAGAGCATACTTTGAATGGATGCCGCTCGATGTCGGTCTCGGTGCCAACGGTGAACTGAGTTTGCCCGCTTACAGTGGGAAAAAGCTCACCGCCGACGGCGACTACGCCCTGCATCACCCGATTCGCTGGGGTCGAAATTTTGCCGCTTATCTCACCGACACGAGGAATGTTCGGCCCGATCACGCCATCGATGAAACCGGCTGGCCCGGCACGGTGGTCATGACCAAAAGCGATATCGAAATGGCCTTGCAGACGACCACGGGCGCCATGCGTGGCAAGACGTATAACGAAGTCAAGGACAAGTTCTTCGGTTCCTACATCAACATCGATGCAAGCCGATACAGCCAACAAGTCGTCACCACAGACCCCGAATGCGCACACTACAATTACACCGTCAAGGACTTGTTGATCGAGCAATTAACCCAGGATTACGCCGCTTATTTTCGTGACCTGGAAGGGGCCGAGGCGATGAGCGCCAGTGCCGCCAACAGCCTCGCACGCGAACGTGCCGAAGCGGCCATCGCGGGAAATATCAGCGCATACTCCGCCTATCGTTTACTGTGGAATTGGATCCAAGATCATAGCGCTCTCGGCGATTCCAGCGGTGCGCTGGCTTCCTTGAGCGAGAGCTACTGGTCCGATCCGCCAAGCAATGCCTGGTGGGTGCCTGGCGACGACTGTCTCGGTGGCGGCTGGGGATTTCCGCTCCAACTCTATCCGAAAGCCGCCGCCTACGACAATCTGCCGAAAGGCTTGAGCCTGCTCCATCTCGGCAAGATCAACCTGTTCTCCAGTCACGGCGTCGGCGCGCGTTACGTCATCGTCAAACAAAACTACGATCTGTACTCGCATTTTCGCTATCTGACGAGCAACAAAGGGAGCGAGAGCATCTTGGGCACCACGCAAGAAGACGAGTTATTGGCAACACTGCGCCACAGTGACGCACGTTGGCGACTCGTGTTCAGTCAGGTTTCCAGCATTCCGATGGTCATCGCGCCACAAAAAGCCCGCGAACTGGATTCCGCCATCGACCTGGCGCTTTCGGCGACCGAGGCTTCCTTGCGTGCCGGTAGTGCGCTAGGCAGCTGGAATGCCAAACAAGGATTACATATTCTGGACTACGAGTTCTATATGAACCTCGATGGCTGGGATGGCTTCACCAATAAACGTGCGGACCTACTCCGGCAATACGACCAATTCAACCAAGCCCGCAACGATCAGAATACCGTATTGATCAGCGGTGACATTCACTCGTCCTGGGTGGCCAGACAAAGCCATGCCCAAGGCTTGGCCACCAACATCTACGAGTTCACCGGCACATCGGTCTCCTCCGGCACCGGCAAGGGTTTGGTGGTGAACAAAATCGACGGTTCCTTCCTTGAACAGCTGGGCATCGAAGACATTCTCATCGACATGGGTCTAGACAAAGTCAACAGCCTAGTCAAAGCCGGTTATGACGGCATGGATTACGTCAACATCGCCGATAACGGGTATATGTACTTTACGATCGATGGGGCGGAGCTAACCAACACTTACTTCCTGTTCGACGTTCACACCGTATCGCAAAACTACTATGGTGCCGACTATGGTGGTAGCGCGGCACGTTCGATCGACGATCTCGAGGTCGCGACAAAAGTCTATCGCATCCGCAATGGTGTGCTCTCGTCGAACTAGTACGCAACGCCAACCTGACCTCTGCAGACCCCGATCACGGATCGATCGGGGCCGCTTCGTG